>JAGAKK010000063.1 GCA_017625675.1 Clostridia bacterium
ATGAGTCAGGGGGCAGGTCACTGACTCATAGTCGCATAAAAAAAACCCTCTTTACCGGCTTTTGCGACTCCGGTAAAGAGGGTACAAATCATTTTATTCTAACGCTATTAAATTACGCCATTGTCCCGCAATCAAAGCCCTGCAAAGAACTTTACGATTACGTCCCACAAAGGCGTAAGCTCTACAAGCACAGGCACGAGGATAAGTGAAATAACTGACATAAGCTTAATCAAAATATCCATAGCGGGTCCTGCGGTATCCTTCAAAGGATCTCCTACAGTGTCTCCGGTAATAGCCGCCTTATGTGTCTCACTGCCCTTGCCGCCGAAGTTTCCTGCCTCAACGTATTTTTTCGCATTGTCCCATGCGCCGCCTGCATTTGCCATAAATACGGCAAGCATTATCGCTGATACAAGACCGCCAATCAGCATTCCGCCGAGGCCTGCTGCGCCAAGTACTATACCAACCACAGCCGGAGCAAGTATTGCAAGAAGTCCGGGAGCAATCATCTCACGCAAAGAAGCTCTTGTGGAGATGTCAATGCATCGGTTGTAATTCGGCACGCTTTTTCCTTCAAGAATAGCAGGGTCGTTTTCAAACTGTGAACGCACTTCCTCTACCATTTTGTTAGCGGCCCTTCCTACGGAGCCAATGGTCATTGCGCTGAAAAGATAAGGAAGCATAGCTCCTATAAGCAAGCCCACGAGAACACAAGGGTTATTGAGCTCAATACTAAACTCCGGAACGTGAATCTTTACGGCCTCAATAAATGAAACGATAAACGCCAATGAAGTAAGGGTGGCAGAACCGATGCAGAAGCCCTTTCCTATTGCCGCAGTTGTATTTCCCACAGCATCCAGCTTGTCGGTAATTCCGCGCACCTGGGAAGGCATACCGGCCATTTCTGCAATACCGCCTGCATTGTCGGCAATAGGTCCGTAACCGTCTACCGAAACTGTAATTCCAACCGTACAGAGCATTCCTACCGCTGCAAGAGCAATTCCGTAAGCGCCGCCAAAGAAATATGCAAAAGCAATTGCAATCACGAGGCACGCAATAGTAAGCCACGTAGATTTCATACCAACTCCCAGACCTGCAATAAT
Organism: Clostridia bacterium; assembly: GCA_017625675.1. Taxonomy (GTDB): domain Bacteria; phylum Bacillota; class Clostridia; order UBA1212; family UBA1212; genus RGIG8523. The sequence goes on from JAGAKK010000063.1 coordinate 1,104, forward strand.
ATTAGTACCGTGGCCCGTCTGGGACTCCTTGGCAATGTCCTTAACGGACTTAAACGCATCGGAAGTGTAAAGCTCTGCAACAAAACCAACGCCGATTCCTGCCGCAAGACCTACGATAACGCAGAACATAAACTTGTAGTCTTTCAGATAGAATATAGACAGCGCAACAGCCGCAACAACTACAAGAGCCGTGGCAATGTATGTAGCAATGTTAAGCGCTTTGTGAGGGTCAGCCCATTTTCTGGCCCGCACGATAGTAACAGAAATAACTGATGCAAGAATTCCTACACCGCAAATAAGTATGGGGAACAAAATATGTTTAGCGGAAAGTCCCGTAAACAAAGCCATTGTGATACAGGAGATAATTGATCCTACGTATGACTCGGTAAGGTCAGAACCCATACCTGCAATGTCACCTACGTTGTCGCCTACGTTATCCGCAATGGTAGCAGGGTTTCTCGGGTCATCCTCAGGGATACCTGCCTCAAGCTTGCCCACAAGGTCAGCGCCTACGTCAGCCGCTTTTGTGTAAATTCCGCCGCCGACACGTGCAAACAACGCGATCAGGGAGCAACCAAGGCTGTAGCCCGTCAATATCTGAACGGGTGCGTGTACGTCCTTCGTAATAAGGTACACAACCAAAAAGATTCCCACAAGGCCCAGCAAACCAAAGCCTGCAACTGAAAGACCAAGCACCGAACCGCCGCCAAAGGCAACCTTAAGCGCACCTGACATGCCCTCTTCTTTTGCCTTAATCGCAGTCCTTGCATTAGCCTTCGTAGCAATTGCCATGCCTATCCAGCCGGCAACAGCGGAGAAGCATGCTCCTATAACGAAGCAGATGGCCGCCTGCCAACCGATTCCCTCAGCGCCCTGAAGCGCAGGAATAAATCCAAGCACCGCAAGCAACACGCCAACACCAAGTACAAACGGAATAATAATCTTGTACTCACGAACAAGAAAGGTCATTGCACCGCTGTGAATATAATTCTGAAGTTCCTCTACTCTTTTGTCGCCAATCTGCATTCTGGAGATCTTACGAAACAGCACGAATACGTAGCACAAAGTAACGACCGCCGCAACCGCAACAATCGCAAGAGGAAGGTAAATACTCTTTTCCATAAATTAGCCCCTTTCCCGGCAAAATCATATTTTCCACATTTTATCATATTGAATATCATTTTTCAATACTTTTTGAGTCAGGGTTTGAGTCAGGGGGCAGGTCTCTGACTCAAAAAAAATGAGTCAGGTCACTGACTCATTTTTTCATTATGCGCAATGCGTTTGTCACTACGAACAAGGAGCTGAGGCTCATTGCCGCAGAGGCAAACATTGGTGAAAATGCTATGCCCACAGGCACCAGCACGCCGGCCGCCAGGGGAATGCAAAGACAATTGTAAAATAACGCCCAGAAAAGGTTTTGCTTTATGATTCGCAACGCAAACTTTGACGTATCAAGCAGCGTAAGCAGGTCGCTTAATGAATCCTTGAGAAGTACACAGTCAGCGCTTTCGATTGCAATGTCTGTACCGCTTCCCATTGCAATGCCTAAATGAGCGCTTGTAAGCGCTGCAGAATCGTTAATGCCGTCCCCTACCATTATCGGCTTCTTGCCGTCTTGTATGAGATACCGTATATATTCCTCTTTTTCATGCGGGAAAACGCCTGCCCTGAAGGTTTCAATCCCGGCCTTGGACGCAATTGCCGCCGCTGTTTTTTCATTGTCGCCTGTCAGCATCACAACACCCTTGCCGCGTTTTTTTAGGTCTGACACAAACTCCGCAGCCTCAGCCTTTACCGTATCTGCCACAAGCACACAGCCCAGCACAGCCTCCTCTGAAAAAAGAATCAACGGAGTATTGCCCTTTGAGGCCTCGTTTTCTGCCGAGGAAACAATATTTTCCGGAAGCTTTTCAGAAAACACTTCATTTGCAAACTTGATATTGCCAATGTAAAACTTTTTACCGGAAACAGTTCCCGAAATGCCTCTGCCGGGGGTGTTTTCGTAATCGTCTGCAGGAGTGATGACAATTGCGCGGTCATCTGCCTCCGCAACAAACGCCTCCGCAAATGGATGATTTGAAGCCTTCTCAAGACTTGCAGCAATGCGAATAATCTCATTATCGTCTTTTTCTGAATACGAAATAACTCCCTGAACCGAAGGACGCCCCTCCGTGATAGTTCCGGTCTTGTCAAGAACCACCGTATCAGCCTTTTCAAGAAGTTCAAAGGCCTCCGCGCTTTTCACCAGAATTCCGTGTTCCGCAGACTTGTATATTGCCGCCGTCACAGCCACCGGAGTTGCAAGGCCCAAGGAGCAAGGGCAAGAAACAACCAGCACAGTCACACACATTTTAAGGGCAATTTCAAAATCCTTGGTAATAAAAAACCAGACGATGCCGGTTATCAGGGCTATTGACATTACCGCAGGGACAAAAACAGAGGAAACCTTGTCCGCAAGGCTTGCAATAGGGGCTTTCGTCGCCGCCGCATCCTGCACAAGGGCAACCATCTTTGAAATAACAGTGTCCCCTCCGGAGGAAACCACCTTCATCCTGAAAACACCGTTAAGGTTTATCGTTCCGGCCTTCACACTGTCGCCCTCTGTTTTCTCAACCGGAAGACTCTCTCCTGTGAGGCCTGACTCGTCGGCAATGCCGCTTCCGTTTATAACGATTCCGTCAGCAGGAATTGAAACACCTTCCCTGACAAGAATAATATCTCCTGCCTTCAGGCTTTCCGCAGGAACAGTCTTAATAATATCTCCTTCAACAAGCTCCGCCTCGGCAGGGATCATTGACGTCAATTTTTCAAGGGCTGTGCCTGTTTTTGCCTTGGCCCTTGCCTCAAGGTATTTTCCAACGGAAACAAAGGTAAGAATCATTGCCGCAGTTTCATAATACACATTGTGGTGCGTTGCAGAAGGTATTGCCGCCGTTACAGTGGCAAAAAGGCTGTAAATAAAAGCGCTTCCCGAGCCAACTGAAATAAGCGTATCCATATTGGGCTGACACTTGAAAAGAAGAGGTATTCCACGCTTAAAGAATCTGAAATTTATGACGATAACAGGCACGCAGAGAACAAGCTGCGCTATACAATTTCCGAAAGTTCCGTGTCCCACAATATCCGGCAAGGGAAGCTTTATCATGTGTCCCATTGCAACGTACACAAGGACGAGAAGCAGAACCACCGAGGCAATAAGGCCAGCCTTCTGACGGGCAACGGCCTTGTCATCGTCTGCCCCTCCGGAACTACCTTTTTCAATTATCATTTTATAGCCGGCTTTTTTGATCGACAAGGCTATGTCCTTTTCTGAGCATTTTGATTCATCCCAGGACACTCTCAAGGTATTTGCAGTAAGGTTTACGCTCGCCGATAATACTCCGTCAACCGCTGACGCGGCCTTTTCAACGTGGGCCGCGCAAACACTGCAACTCATTCCGTTTATTTTATAAATCTTGTCCATTATTACCTCCAAAATGAGTCAGGGGGCAGGTCTCTGACTCACCTTTAAATTTTGAGTCAGTGACCTGCCCCCTGACTCATTTTGGATCAAAAAAATATGATTTTATTTAAGAGCTCTTAAGGCATTTATTATCGCCAGCGCGGAAACGCCTACGTCTGCAAACACGGCCAGCCACATTGACGACACCCCGAATAAAGTGAGTAACAGCACCAGAAGCTTTACTCCTAATGCAAAGATAATATTTTGCCATACGATGCCCATTGTCTTCTTGGCAACCTTAACCGCAAGGGGAATCCTTCCGATATCGTCGTCCATTATTACGATATCTGCCGCCTCAATTGCCGCATCCTGACCTACGCCGCCCATTGCAATGCCTACGTCGCTTCTTGCAAGCACGGGAGAATCATTGATCCCGTCACCAACGTATACGGTGGCGCCATCTGACCTGTTCATTATTTTTTCAAGCTCCGCCACCTTGTCGGCAGGCAAGAGCTCTGCCTTGTACTCATCAATGCCGCTTTTTTCGCAGGCAAAGGCAACCGCAGATTTCTTGTCCCCTGAAAGCACGAAGGTCTTTCCGTTACAAATTTCTTTTATATACTTTATTGCAGACGGAACATTGTCCTTAACGGAATCTACAAGCTCTGCATATCCCGCGAACCTACCGTTTATCACAGCGTACACAGCGGTATTGTCAGCATCCGGAATTTCATCGCTGTCTGCGGCAAATTTCACCGCAAGACGTTTGTTTCCCACGTATATCTCGTTGTCGTGACTTTTCACCGAAACGCCAAGCCCCGGTAGCTCCTCTGCGCTGAAATCACCACTCAAAGCGCTTGCCCCGTTTTCTCTGCAATAATCACAAAGACTTAACGATACGGGATGATTTGAAAAACTTTCTGCCGTGTATATGATATCCGCTAATTCTCCTTCAGAAAACGCCTCTGCAGGCCGAATTTCCTTGACAACAAAGTTACCTGACGTAATCGTGCCTGTTTTGTCAAAAACGAATTTATCGGCCTTTGAAAGCTTTTCAAGATGATCTGCTCCTTTTATTAGGATACCTTTCCTTGATGCGCCGCCGATTCCGCCGAAAAATGACATAGGAACTGAAATAACCAGAGCGCAAGGACAAGAAACCACAAGGAAAATAAGAGCCTTCTTCACCCAAACGCCCCAATCTCCCGTAATGAGGGACGGTATTATCGCAATCAAAACCGCGGCAATTACCACCGCAGGGGTATAAACGTTTGCAAACCTTGTAATGAACTTCTCCGTTTTCGCCTTGCGAACCGATGAATTTTCCACCAGTTCCAGAATTTTTGAAACAGTAGACTCCTCAAAGGCCTTCTCAACCCTCACAGTCAGCAAGCCGTCAAGACTTACAGTGCCGCTTATAACGTTGTCCCCTGCCGCAACAGGAGCAGGCGCGGACTCTCCTGTGATGTAAGAAGAATTTATATTGGCAGAACCCTCAACCACCACACCGTCAAGGGGTATCTTTTCTCCGGGCTTCACTATAATAGATTCGCCAACGGCCACCTCCGAGGGGTCAACCTCCGTCTGAACGCCGTCTCTTATCACCCGTGCAAAATCAGAACGCATATCCACCAACGAAGCAATATTCTTTCTGCTCTTTCCTACCGCAACACTCTGGAAAAGCTCGCCCACACTGTAAAAGAGCATAACCGCCACAGCCTCGGTGTATTCGCCTATAAAAAAAGCGCCCACGGTAGCCACAGTCATAAGGAAATTTTCGTCAAGTAAACTTCCCCTTGCAATGTTGCGTATTGCCTTAACTATGTAATTTCCGCCTGCATAGATATATATTCCGATCCAGACTGCAAGCTTTATAAACCGGAGATTTCCGGGCACTTCTATCACAGCAAAGCAAACCGCTGCCGCAATAAAAAGCACGCCGGTAATGATTATTTTCCGCAGTTCCCTTTTCTGCTTCTTGGTCATAATATCAGCTCGCAATCAGGTTCAATTTTCTTAATAATCTTTTGAGCTTTTCTGAGAATGTCGTCAATGTCACCCTCAGCCTCAATTATAAGCTTCTGGGCCATAAAACTTACAGACGCACTTACAACGCCGTCAATGTCGTTGATAGCCTTCTCCATTTTCGCTGCGCAATGAGCGCACTCAAGATTTTCCATTTTAACAATTTTCTTCATAACATCAATTCCTCCGTGGTGTGACAGGGGATGGTGTGACAGGGGACAGGTACCTGTCACGTTTTTTTCTTGTGACAGAGGGGCACTTGCCGAATTTCGACAAAAAACATTTGTGATGTGTCCCCTGTCACGCTTAATTTTTTATGACAGGGGGCTGCCCCCTGTCACACCCTGTCACATTTTACTCGTTGATATGTTCCATTCCCTGATCAATGATAGCCTTTACGTGGTCATCAGCAAGAGAATAAATTACCGACTTTCCCTCTTTTCTGGACTTTACAAGCCTCGCCTGTTTAAGAGTTTTTAATTGATGGGAAACAGCTGACACCGTCATATTAAGCACCTCCGCAAGATCGCACACACACATCTCACTTTCAAAAAGTACGTACAATATCTTTATGCGGGTACTGTCTCCGAATACCTTATAAAGGTCTGCCAGCTCGTAAAGCTTTCCTTCTTCCGGCATACCGTCCGTCATACGTTTTACAAAGGTTTCATGCCCTTCTCCGGAATGCTCACATTTGCAGGTTTCAATATCACTGTATTCCATAGCTTTTGTCCTTTCCTTTATTGAACATTTGAACGATTGTTCAAATGTTTGAGTTTAGTATACTCCTGATGATACAAATTGTCAACAAATATTTCCCGGGAAATTTGCAAAAAATCAGTTTTTACAGCAGTCTTTACTGTTATTAATATGTTACTAAAAATATTCGATATATCACAAAAAAAGTAATCGCCCATAGCCTCCAAACTTAAGCGATTACTCTTTTCTGTAGTCAAATTTGTTTTTCGGAGCAGGCCGTCATATTCGACCTGCACCTTGTATTTTTATATTAACCAATTTTCTCTTTCGTGTCAACTATTTTCGAAAATTTTACGTGCCCCACACCTGACGTAATTTCTTCCGGGTCACAATATAACAAATCATGTGTGTTGCCGCCGTCATTATCCAGCTTATCGTGTAGGAAATATACACAGTTTCAATATACTTGAATTGGGGAATCTGAAACACCGTAGCCACCCACAACAGCCTGAATCCGCAAGCGCCGATCAAAGAAACAATCATTGGCATTATACTCTTTCCGAGTCCTCTTAAAGCTCCCACGAACACGTCCATTATACCGCACAAAAAATATACCGTTGAGATCATTCCCAGACGAGACATTCCGGCTTTTATTACTTCGGGACTCGTTGTGTAAAGACCCAGCAGAGGTTCTCCAAAAAGGAAAAGTCCCCAGCCCAGCAAGACGCCTACCGCAGTAACACATCCAAGCGCTGAATATAGCACTTTGTTTACTCGCTTGTATTGGCCTGCGCCTACGTTCTGCCCTACAAAAGATATTGCCGCCTGATGGAATGCGTTCATTGAAACGTATACGAAGCCCTCAAGATTTCCCGCCGCAGAATTGCCGGCAATTACGGTTTCGCCAAAATAATTAATTGAGGATTGCAGTGCAACATTTGAAAGCGAAAACAACGAGCCCTGAATTCCTGCAGGAAGGCCTATCTTAAGAATTTGTATCAGCTTATCTTTGGATATTCTGAGTTTTTTTAATTCCAGTTTCACGGAGCTTTTTTCGGTAAACAATACCACCACTACGCAGGTTGCGGAAATACACTGAGAAACAACCGTTGCAATGGCAACACCGTCAACGCTCATGCCTAATTTTATCACGAAGAACAAATTCAGTCCCACGTTCACAACGCCCGATATAAATAGAAAAATCAAAGGCCTTACCGTGTCGCCTATTGCCCTCAGCACCGCGCTTCCGAAGTTGTACACAACAGAGGCGATAATGCCTAAAAAGTAAATTCTGAGGTACAGTGTAGCAAGATCTCTTACCTCCCCTGCCGGGGTATCCATAAGTACCAATATTTTCGGGGCAAAAATCAGTCCGATTATCGTGAGAAAAATACCGCCGATAACGCTGATTACCATTGACGTGTGTACAGCCTTGCTTACTTCCTCGTCCTCTTTTGCGGCAAAATGCCTTGCCACCAATACGTTTGTGCCTACGGAAAGGCCCATAACCACGTTAACCAAAAGATTTATAAGCGCGCCGGTTGAACCCACCGCTGCAAGGGCATTATCCCCTGCAAATTTTCCTACGATAACAACGTCTGCAGCATTAAAAAGAAGCTGCAGCACACTTGAAAATATAAGCGGCACTGCAAACAACAGCATTTTGCCCACAATTGAGCCGCTGCACATATCTATTTCAAACAAGCTTTTCTTTGCTCTCAAAGAGCCGCCGTTTTTGTCTGACATTTTATTATCACCAGTCTCCGATAGAAAGATTTGTTCCCAGAAGCTCACAAAGATTGTAGAACTTCCTAATTTCATCATAGTCAACGTCACGCTTTCTCTCTGCGCGGATCATAAGATTTTTAGGCGTGTCAAGGGGCGAAATGTACTCCACCACAGAAACGTCGTAGCCGTATGCCTCCAGATACTTTGCCCTGAGGCCGTCGGTAAGGCTGTCCGCAATTCTCGCCTTTAAAATACCGTACTTCATTACGTCCTCAAAGCCGGGCAGTGAATAGTTTGAATTCATCTCCCTGTGACAGCATGGCACGCAGACGATATTGCCCACGTTGTGCTTCATAGCAAAATTAAGAGCCTTGTCCGTGGCCGTATCGCAAGCGTGAAGCGTAAGAAGAAGGTCGTAGCTCTCCTCCGGCTGATAGTTCATAATGTCTGTCTGCACAAACTCCATATTGCCGTAGCCAAGCTCTGCCGCCATCTTCTTTGAGTCCTCAATTACAATAGGATTGTAGTCAAGGCCTGTAAAGTAGCATTTCTTTCCGAGAACCTCTTTTATGTAGAAATTCAATACGAAAGAAAGGTATGACTTTCCGCAGGCGCAGTCAATGATTCTTACAGCCTTTCTGTTGCCGGCCTTGTTACAAAGGGACACCAGCAAAGGATGAATAAGCTCCACGAAATGGTCAATCTGATTGTACTTTCTGATCATATCGTTTTTAACCTTGCCGTTCTTTCCCATAATGCCGATAACAGAAAGTAATTTTTCCGCGTCTCCGGCCTTGATGTAATACTCACGGTTGCTCATCACCGCAGTTCCGGTGTGATTCTTCTGACCTGCCGGAAGGGTAATCTCACCAATAGTAGTTGCCTTGCTTCCCGACTGGGTCTTAACGTCCTTGCCATTTGCCTCAACGGTAATGTACTTGCCGCGCTCATTGTAGGTAAGCTTCATGGCGTCATAATCCTTCATTTTTTCAAGGACAAAGTCCGCCAAGGCAGCCGCCGTCAACTCATATTTTTCACCGCTGAAAATAAATATCATCAGCCCCTTTTCTTTATCAGAAAGTTCTGCTTTAAAAGAAAACTGTTTCATCCCCGCAGTAAAATCCACGTCAATGCTCTCAAAAAAGTCTGCGCTCTCCTCTGTTCTTGAAACAATACCGCCAAGGAAAAATCTTGCTTTATCAATCGTCTGTTTGTTCATTACCGTCTCCTCTAATGAGTCAGGGGGCAGGTCACTGACTC
>JAGAKK010000064.1 GCA_017625675.1 Clostridia bacterium
AGGACGGCGGCAGAACAAGGGCGTTTGCTACTGGAAAAGCGGTTAGCATTGAGTATTTGAATGGTTTTGTAGAGGAACACGCAAGAGTAAAGGAATACACCTACAAAAGCAAACTAACGCTTGAAGCAGCAAAAAAGAAATATCCGGAATGGTATCAAAGCCGCATTGTAGAGAAGAAGCCGAGGGGCGTTTGGACTACAAAACAAGATTTGTTCTATTGGTGGGTGCGGCAGATACAGACCGGGGCGGCGGTCGGTCATCGGTATTTTTGTATTATGGTTTTAGCAATCTACGCAAAGAAAGCCGGGATAGACAGAGAAGAGCTTGAGCGTGTAGCGTTTGAGCTTGTAAAACCGTTTGACAGGCTGACGCAGGAGCAAACAAACCGCTTCACAAGGGAAGATGTATTAGCAGCTTTGGAAATGTATAATGATAACTACATTACTTTTCCCATTGATAGCATTGTAAATCTAACCGACATTCCAATAGAGAAAAACAAGAGAAATCACAGGCGGCAAGAGCTACATTTGAAGATTGCCAGAGCAAACAAAGCAATTCTAAAAGAAGCCGGGGAAATGAAGCCAGAGGGCAGACCGACAAAGGAAGCAGAGGTAAAACGATGGCGGCAGCAGCACCCGGACGGCACGAAAGCAGAGTGTATTAAGGAAACAGGCATTTCAAAGCCAACGGTTTATAAATACTGGTCTTGACCCGCTCCGCAGGCTTGATTTATGGTTAAACCGGGTTTATAATGGGGTTGAGTGTTAAACCGGGTTTTCAAGGGGGGTTTAGAATGGAAAAAGACCTTTTGACAGTCAAGGAATTTGCGGATTTGGCGGGGGTTTCAGTCCAGAGTATCTACAAGAAGCTAGGCAAGGCAAACAACCCCATTCAACGGTATTTAAAAGTGGTTGATGGGGTTAAATACATTGAGCGGAGAGCCTACGCAATCTTGTATAGCTCCGCTCCCGCTCCAACAGCAGCGGAAGAAGCACCGCCGGCAATCGTGGAAGAGCAGACGCCGCCGCAGCCGGGAGAGAGTGAAGCACCGCCGCCGAAAAGCAGCACCGACAGAATACTAGATATTTTAGAGCAGCAGCTAGAGGAACAACGGCGGCAGCTCCAAGAGAAAGATAAACAGATAGCAGCACAAACAGAGCAGATAAACAGCCTTTTGGCACGGCTTGAAGAGAGCAGCCAAATTATAAACCAACAGCAGCAGCTAACGGCGATGAATGTAAAAGCATTGACCGGGGGAGAGAGCAAGGAAGAACCCGCCGCCGTTGATGTAGAGCCGCAGCCGCAGCCAGAAGAGAAACAAACAACGCCGCCGCCACCGCCGCCGGAAAAGAAAGGCTTTTTCAGTTTCTTTAAAAGAAAGGGATAACGATGGAAAAATACGATTTAAACAAGGATTTTCCAACACAGGAAGAATGGCTTGCCGGGTGTTCTCCAAAAGAAAAGCAAGATTTTATTTATGGCGGCTGCTGCTATGACATTGAAACAGGCGAGGGGCAAAGAGTTTTTACGCTCCGGGCAGCACGCAAATACACGCTAGAGCAGCTTTATTGTATTCAAGACTACATAATTATGAGTGATAGCGTAGATGGTTTAAACCCCGGAAAAGGCTGTATCAGCTTTGGAAATATCTTAAAGGCAATACAAGAGCATTACCCGCCGCCGACAAAGGCAGACCGAGAAGAAACAGAGCGGAAGCTATTGGAATTTAAGAAAGCACACCCGGAATTTTTTGGAGTGATTGACGATGCTTGACATTGAAACAATAGGCTTTTTCTTGTTTATGGAAGAGCAAGAGCAGCCGCCAGAAGAGGAAGAAGAGGAAGGAGAGGAAGAAAACAATGCTTGAATGGATAGAAGCAAACCCGCTCCCGCTCGCTTGCCAGAAATGCGAAGAACAACAGCAAAGGTATTTTGCCGCAGACGAAGCGGAAAAGCTGCGAATGGAGCAAGAGGAAGATTTTAATTGCGATTGCGGCAGCTGCGAACACGGCGGAGAGCGTTTTTATTTATCCCGCAAAGATGAATTGACATTACAACGCAAAGCCGCAGAGAAAGGCATAGAACGCCTACAAAGGAAGATTGCGGCAATAGATAAAGAATTAGCCAGTATGGAATGAGAAATTCCACGCCGATTTTTTGGGCGTTTCGTGGGAGTTTAGACCACACAAAACGGAGATGGAGCGTTAAAAAATATTTTGTCCCGTATTATACCCCCGGGGGGTCTAGACTATTCGCCCGCTCCCACAAAAAATTTTTGGGCGTTTCTAGTAAAACTACTAGAAACAAAAAGCAAGTATCAATGGCAAAGTAAATATACTCTTTTAGTATCTCCCGCCGGGGCAGCAGACGCTGACGGCGGGAGTTTTATTTTGCCGTATTAGATGGAATTATCCAAGAAAAAAAGGAGAAATAAAGAATGAATGATGAAGCATTGAGAAAAAGAGTTAAGCTATACAAAGCTATGGGTTTTATAAAAAACTACTACGAATTAGCGGAACTTTTAGGAATGACAGAAAAGAGCTTGTATAACTGGCTAGGCGGCTATTTTGCTCTAGGCTACAAAAACAAGCAAACACTAAATAAAATCTTATAGGAGCGTGGCTTATAATGGCTTTTACACAGAAAGAAATTGAATACTTACACGATACCGGGAAAATGCCCGATTGGATTTACTACCAATAGAACGGCAAAACCGCACAAGAAAACTATGCTATCCAGAAGCGAAAGCAGCAGCAAGAAACAATGAGATTACTTGAAGAACGCCGCCGCCGGGAGCAATAGAAAATAGCAGAACGCCGCCGCAAAGAGCAGCTAGCAAAGGAAGAAAAGGAGCTTGAAGCGGAGATAGAGAAGAAAGCGGAAAAAGCTATTGAAAAGGCATTAGAGGAACTACTGAAAGACTTTGCTAAATAAAGCTCTAGCTAGCTACGCAGAGCAAAAAAATAGAAAGGAGTGTATTTGCTTGCCAGCAGATGAAGAACTTTGGAAAATCATTGAAGAATTACCTAGATACTAGGTTAGCAACTGGGGCAGAGTTAAGAGCCTAATAGGAGAAGAGAAGATACTAACGCCAACGCCAGACGGTAAAGGGTATTTGCGTGTGAAGTTAAGCAAATAGCCAGAAGTAAAGGGAAGATACCTTACAAAAGATTTGAGAATACACAGGCTTGTAGCAAAGTATTTTTGCGAGAACTACGCAGAGGAAAAAGAAGTCCATCACAAGAACTTGCGGAGAGGGGATAACCGGGCGTGTAATCTGCTATGTTTGACGAAAGCAGAACACGCAGAATTACATAGATAGTTGCGAGAACAGGCAAAGCAGCAGCAGAACGCCGCCGCAGCATAGACTAAAGGAGTATTAGAGAATGAAAACCGTGCCGAATTAGAGATAGATAACGGTCAGCAAGGAAAAGACCGATAAACAACACCGATACACCGCAAACAATTTAGAAGCATTAGACGAAGCCGCCAGACGCTTACAGAGCAAAGGCGGCTTTAAACTCTATATGTATTTCGCAAAAAATCAGGACAAGTATAGTTTCGCTTTATCAAGTGCTGACTTTTGCGAATGGAGCGGTTTAGGAATAGGAGCATACAACACAGCTTTTGAGGAACTAAAGGAACAAGGCTATTTGATACCGAAGAACAGCGGGAACAAGAAAGAAACGGTATTTGTTTTCTATGACAAGTCCCAGATAGGCAAAGCAGAAGATAAAATAATAATTGAAATCCCGGAAGAAAAGGTATTAGAAACAAGGAAGATTGCGGAATTAGTGAGTAGTAGCAGCAGCGGCAAGCAGTTTGTATTTTAACGCCGTTATTTTACGGCAATACAACAGCGTTATTTAACCGCAATACAACACCGTTATTTAACGGTAAATAAAGAAATACTACAAGAGAATACAAGATAATAATACATTGTCGGTTGATGTAGAGTAGAGAAGCAGCAGAAAAGCAAAGTGTCAAAATAACCCTAGCAAAAAATAAATAGTGAAAAAGTGTCAAAATAGCTTGACAAACAGTTATTTTGATGGTAGTATAATAGTGTCAATAAAACATTAGTTAAAATGACGCTAGGGGGTTAAACAATGAATAACTATTTCAAGTATAAGCGTATCTCTACCAAAGAGGAAAGAGGATTACAGAAATACAACCGCCAAGAAGCAGCATTAAACAAATACGCCGCCGAGAACGGTATAGAGTTTGTAGCAGAGTTTCAAGAAGATGTGAGCGGCAAGAGCTTTGACAATCGCAAGGAATGGAACAGGCTTGAAAAGCTCGTTCAGCCGGGGGACACAATCGTTTTTAAGGACATTAGCAGATTTACCAGAGAAGCAAACAACGGCTACAACAAATATATGGAGCTTTTGGAAAGAGGGATTGAATTAGTATTTATTGATAATCCCACCGTCAGCACCGCATACATTAAGCAGCTTTTGAATGTAGCCGAACAGCAGAACATAGTAGCAAGAACTAGCCTTGAAAGCACCGTTAAACTACTGATTATTGTAGAGCTTGACAGAGTAGAGCAAGAAAGACTGATACTCATTAACCGCATTAAATGCGGAATTTCCGCAAGTGAGAAGCAGCAGGGCAGAAAGCCGGGACAGCTTGACAAAATGACGGCAGAGCTTGAAGCAGACATAAAAGCATTTTTGGGCGATAGAAGCATTAAACAGGTTGATTTAATGGAAAAGCATAAGATTAGCAGAAACACGCTAAAGAAATACATTGAGCTTGTAAAAGAGAATAGCTAAAAGAGGGCAGCGGCGGGAGATAATCAGCTTACACCACAAAGAAAAGTGTAAAGCTATACCGCCGCTGCCTATTGATTTACGGTTTTCTTTGTGGTATAAGTTGATTATCGTATTAAACCGAAAGGGGTTTTAGCTATGGCAAATTATAAAGTTAATGAAAAATCCAAGACTATCTCTGTATCTGGTGCTTTGACCGAGATTGAGCGTGGTATTATCTCCACTTACATTCTCAACGGCTACAAGGTCAAGGAGAAGAGAGAAGCCACCGCCGCCAGAGTTAGCAACAAGGATATTATTGCTTACTTTGACGAGAAGAAGGACGAGAAGGGCAAGGAGCAGTTTGAAGCCGAGAAGAACAAGAAGATGACCGACAAAAAGGGCAAGGAGCGGAAAGCAGGTTTCCTTGTGGCGTTGAAGTGGTTTAAAGCCAATTACGCAGACGCTTACAAAGAGATTGCCGACAGCAAGAAGAAGTAAAACAGCAGCGGCGGGAGTTTAAAAAGCTCCCGCCGTTTTCCGTGTTTAAATACAAAATCTCCGTGAGAGCCGTTTAAAGCCGTTGTGAGCGTTTTTTGCTTTTGGAAAGGGGTTTGTATTACCCGGATATAAAAAAGCCGTCCTAGAGCGTCCTAGAGCCGCCTCCAAGAGCCTTGACAATCTCCCGCCCGGTGCTATACAATACTTTGTAGTAAAAAAACCTATTGATAATATAACGCCAGTTTAACTATGGGCTGAGGGGGTCTATCTATGCGGGAGTTTATAGCCGAATATCTCCAGACCTACTATGAGGAAGTCCCGCCGCGGGGGTTTTATAGGTCTATCTTCCCGCCAGGAGAGCTAGAGGAACACGGCAAGCAGGAAACAGGGCGGTATAATGCCGTAGCCGTAGAGCTTTTACCAAGAGCAAAAGAGAATGTAAATGCCCGCCGCCACATCATTACAGACGATTGGAAATTGCTTGATGAGCTTTTGAAAAGTGAAAACTTTATAATCATTTCGCCAATAAGCTACGCCGGGAGAAGCCGTGTAGCCGCCAATGCTCGTTTTATGTATGCGATAGCAATAGACCTTGACGGAATAACGGAAGAGCATTATTTGCGGGATTTGTTTTTTCAAATGGAAAACGGGTTTCTCCCGCAGCCAACATACACAGTTTTCAGCGGGACCGGAATACACCTATACTACCAACTAGAGCAGCCGCTTCCCTGTTTCAAGAATATTGTAAAGCAGCTAGCAGAGCTTAAAAAGGCTTTGACAAAGAAAGTATGGAATAAATACACTACGGAACTATACGACAAGCCGCAGATAGAAAGCCTTTTTCAAGGGTTTAGAATGGTCGGCGGCATAACAAAGGACGGCGGCAGAACAAGGGCGTTTGCTACTGGAAAAGCGGTTAGCATTGAGTATTTGAATGGTTTTGTAGAGGAACACGCAAGAGTAAAGGAATACACCTACAAAAGCAAACTAACGCTTGAAGCAGCAAAAAAGAAAT
>JAGAKK010000065.1 GCA_017625675.1 Clostridia bacterium
CTCTCAAACCGCCGACGTTACACATGAAAAAGAAGGAAAGTTTGACTACCCTATGAATTTACACTACTCTCAAACCAATCATCAAAGGAGATCTTATTAAGAATAGTTTGACTACCCTATGAATTTACACTACTCTCAAACCTCAAATCTTAAATCACACGTTTGAAAAACGGACCTACTAAATCCGCAGCTAAATTCACAGTGTTTTTGTCAAACATCCCGTATGTATATTTTATATTATTAATCTCCGGACTTCAACTATATTTCACACAGATCTTCGTCAATTAACAACCTTTTTTCAGTAGGCAATCTTTTGCGGTCAGTTCCCTCGACCAATAAAATTTTGTCTTTGTGAAGTATAGCATCTTTACAAAACATAATCATGTCTTCATCAGAAAAATAGCTTCTCATATTTACAAAGATGAATAACTTGTCCCCTTCTAATTCCTTAACAAGCTCAATGTAATTGATTATTCGTTCAATATCAGAGTCAGCGTCATCTGCCACATTAATTCCAATTGCTTTTAGCAAGGATATAATATTTAATTTTTCGTATTCAAGCCGAAAGGGAAACATTGCAGCAAGATCGTCCACGTAATTTTCAATTTCGCCCAATAATTTTCCGCCTTTATAAAACATATCACTTTCTAATGAGTTTTTTTCAAGCTGATTTATTATTTTGTTAACCAAGGTTTTCTTATTCAGGTCAAAAGATAAAAAACTATCGATTACCTCCGCATTTTTAGCAAAAGAAACCGGTATATTCCCCTTTGACAATACAGTACATCCTTCATTTCCTTCTATCTGAGCTTGTATATCTTTTAAGAAGTTATAAAAACATTTTTGGTTTTCTATAATAATTGAATTTACAAAACCCTCCTCAAAAAATAAAACCTCATTAAATAGAGTAGAGGCTAATTTCATAAAAACACCACTCTTTCATCGCTGTCTATCACATCGCTGTGATATTCTCCGGTAATGCACTCCATTCTTGCAAATTGTTTCTCCGTTACAGTCAAAGCCTGCACGAGGCCTTTTGGCGGTTTGCCTTTGCGAATAATATCCAGCAAGGATTTTTCCATGCTTGGATTCAAAAGCATTCTGCAGTACACAGATTCCTGTAGCATGACAAAACCATTTTTTATCAATAGTTTCCGGAAATTCCGGTAATTTCTCTTATCCTCACTGCTTTCTGTTGGCAGGTCAAAAAAAATCATTACTCTCATAAATCTATAACTCATATTTCAATCTTCTTTATCAACGATATATCTTTTTCATTCAATGCAGCAAAAACACTTTTGGTATATATTTTTATAGCATTCAATACAGTCTGTCTTGTTTCGTCTATTTTTACGTATTCAGAGAGTACTAAAACAATGTCTCTCTTTTCATCAGAAGAAAATGCAGTATAATTACCACCCTTTACTTTTCTATCAATAAGAATACGAAAAGGTTCCATCAAATCACAACTGAGATTAAACGCATTGAAAACATTGTCGTGAAAAAGTCCTAATTGTGTGAGATACCCATTTGCGGACACTTCACGATTAAAGGCAGACAAAATGATGCCATAGCCATAATCAAGCGCAGAATTAATTACATTTTCTGAATTTCTGGTAAAATCCATTCCAAACAATGCATTAAAATATACCTTTGCTGCATGACCTTCACGATTTGTTGTATCGCCAAAGTGAAGCTGTTCAATATAGGACGCCAGAAGCCGCGCCTCCGTTTGTTTGCCGAGTTTGTATAAAAATTCCCCTTGCTTAATTATCTTGTCTGCTACAATTTCCGTCCATACAGCAAGCTTTATGTCAATATCCCATGATATTTGCATCTTGATTTTTTTTGATGAGTCATGACATCCTACGTGTGGAACCAGCTCAGAGCACGGGTTTCTCTTTTCATCACAAAAAATCACGCGTATTTTCTTCTCAACAAGAGCCGCAACGAGACACCCGGTCAATGAAACTGCCGTATTTTCTATAATAAGAATTGCAACCTCATCTAAAAAAACACGGCTCGTTTCATTTCCACGAATTACCATATATCCCATCTTCAAGTCAAGCTTACACCGGCTTGATATTACTACTGTTCTCCAACTCATAACAAGTCAAGAAGATTCTTGGACTTATTTTCAAAAAGTCCGGAAGCTGATTGGTCGATAATGTATACCTCGCTGTACTTTTTCTTCCAATTTGATAATTTTGAACTTAAAAGATTTACTCCAACCTGACTACCACCACCTATAGCTGATATATCGCAACCAGATAACCTGCCAGATTTAAACAACTGAATTATTTGCAGCAAACACTCAGTTTGTTTTTTTATGTCTAAGTCAATAAAACGCGACCGTCCTTCTTTCATTACTGCTGTCTGTGACATGAGAATAGTTGAAAAAGGGAAACAATCAGTCTTTTTTAATAGCAAATCGTAAATCTCAAGATTCTTTTCCGGGGAAATCACATCGTACTTATTATTGTAAAGATATTTACTGTTGTTTTTAATTTTTTCATTAAACTTTTCTAATTTCTTTATATATAATTCCTCCTCCAAACTAAATATTGCAGGAATCATTGAAGAGACAACCATTTGTCTTCCCCCGGCAGACTTACTTGCCAGACAAACCCGGAAACCATCAAGTGAAAAAACAGTATTGACCTTAATTATTCGCTTTCCCAAAGGGAAACTCAGATCAGTTACCGGCTTTTTCGTAATTGACTGTATTGTGTTCTTTGAATATTCAATAGCAAACTGCTCGTCTTCCAGAAACTTCGTTCCGTAAAGAAGATCTACAGGCATTATCATTACCTCCGGCTTCTTTTCCTGATATTTTACCAATACAAAGAATGAGGCCGTAGGCTTATTATAATAACCATATTTTTGAGGCTCCTTATATCTGTCTGAACCATCAAATTTTTTCAAAGGAACAGCATTGTCACACTCCCTTGCCTTTAATGGATTCTGGTCAAACAAGCCTCCTTTTCTACAAAAGGCATATCTTGTTGTATGAACAGCATTTTTCCCGGATGTCTTTTTTATTAACTCCATCATATCCGGAGACCATGCCACATAGTCACCATGCGAGATTCTGTTACCGAACAGAGTTTTTGTCTTCAGACTATATTCCGTAGCATTGTCAACAAAGAACCATTTTTTGTTAAATCTTGTGTGGTATACGTTACCTACAACAATGTTGAGATATGCATCTTTTGCATGATGAAGATCGTTAATAAGTCTTGATTTTTCAAGGCCATATTCATGTCTGAAATCGGACACCAGTCCGGCCTTTACGTATACTATTTCTGTTTCAGGAAATCTTTCCTTAAGAAGCGTTGCCACTGCCTTCGTGGATTGTGTTGTTTCTACCAACTGTCTGTTAATGAAGCCCAGTTTTTCATCAGCAGAAAAAGAGGTGTGTCGAATTAATCTCTTGTATTTTTCATCAGTAATTAATCCACACTCTTTTAGCTTATACCAATACCCTCCCATGCTTTCACGGATTTCTTTGTTTATAGGATATTTGTCACCTTTCTCTCCGTTCAGAGTAGATAGAACTAACACTTTATTATTCAGGATACTGTCGTCTTTAACATAACTCTGAGGATAAATGTGGTCGATGTTATAATCTTCCTTAAGACGTTCAAGCGCAATCGGTTTGCCGCTATACATACATTTACCAAGTTGCAGATAATAGAGATAAAGAGCCTCGCTTTGCAACTTATTGTCGGCACTATCTCCCATTGCCTCTAGTTGTTGCTCCATAAGTTTTGTATCTTCATCCTTTACAATTTTATAGAGCGCAAGCAATTGCTCCTTACGAGAACTTGTCCTTTTTCCTTTTTTGTCAGGTTCACCGCCTCTTGCCATTTCTACAAAAATTTTTGCAGGAGCAGTACCGGTCGCTTTAACGATGTCATCAATAATATCAAGAGTTCTGAGAATCGGGCGCTTTACTGCATTGGGGACATACATCTCTTCCAGTCGGTTCTCTACTTTTGCGGGATTTTCTCTATAGTACTTTTTCCTTTCTTCTTCTATTGTTTCCATAAAGGAAAATCTTTCGGAAAGAAGCTGCATAAGATTTTCATTCGTTTCCCACAAATAGTACATAATTGAATGCATTTCACCATCAATTTTTTCTGTACCCAACAATTCTGTCAGAAATTTTTTTGACAGTCTGCCAAAATCTTTATAATTAAGACCTGCTATGTACTTTATATCGCTTTCTGACAAATGAGAATATTCGGTCTTCAACCATTTAGAAAGTCTTCTTTTGTCCTCAGAATACGTTATTCTTTCAATTATTTTTTCTACGTCCTTCTCATCAAGAACTCCCTTACTCAGCAACTGTCTGAAATCAAAAAGTGGTTTAAGCGATGATTTCACATTGTCATCGACTCCATCAAGAACTCCGCTTTTATCCATATAGCCATTAGAAACAAGATAATCTTTTATTCTTTTCTTTGTTATTTTTCGGTATTTCAAAAAAATCTCATTATAAATTTCTTGTTTTACAGCAGGAGTTATTTTTGCTCCATCTATTTTCAACGTGTTAATTTCATTCAATACAGTATATCTTGTGTAGAGCAGTGAATACTTTGGAATTACCGTTTCTCCAGGTAAATAAGTACATGAATTTGTCATTCGATCTATGAATAATTGCTCACTGCTATCACGGTCAACCAAGTCATTGAAGTTCCACGGATATATTTTGCCTGCTTTTCGCTGAATCCAAGCATTTTTATTATTTCCATCATTGCGAAGAGGTCCTACGTAGTAAGGCACACGGAATTCAAACACCGATAAAATCTTGTCTGTTATCGTCAAGCCACTCTCATCTGTCTCCTTCAAAAACGGCAAATAATTTTCTGCGTTACGTAATATCATATTTAACTCATACCAATATAATTGATACGGAATAACTCTGTTGTCCGTATCAACTTGTTTCGGCATATAAGAAAAGGTTTCAATTCGTTGCAGTATATCATTGTATATTACCTGATCATCTTCATCATAGTTTATTTTTGATAATATACCTTTTATATATTTATAAAAATCCTCTTTTTTTGCAGTCTTGATATCACTCTCAAGATATGATTTTCTGCCAACACTTCGTGTATTTGACGAATATGCGACATAATTTTTTGTTTCTTTTTTCGCAACTACAAACACTTCTTTATATCTGTCCGGACAATATTTCTTTATCAGTTTCTTCAGATTTTTGAGATCTTCTTTATGCTGATTATATATTTTAACCTTTGCCTCGGAAATCGATTTGCATCCACCAAGAACATCAATCAAGACTGACCAATCATAAATTGCCTTTAATTTGTTTATTATCTCTCCATCGCTATCCAACTCTGCAAGTACAGCAACATAATCTTCATCAGGCATACCCAAAGAAATAGATTTCGTTTCCTCATACGCATCATTGTCAAATAAGTCCTTAGGTTTGACAGTTCCGCCTGCAAGAAGTTTAACAAGATATTTTCTTTTATAAGGATGAACCTCTTTTGTCATCTCGTCATCCACAGGGTTCTTTCCATCGTACAAAACACGAAGAAGCTCCTTCTCTTTTACGGAAATCCCTTTCTTCATTTTAAGAACGGCCTGCAGGTCCTCAACCTTACATTTCCAAGGAATTTCGTATCCGTTTTCAATAAAGTGGCTACAAAAATCATTATATATTCCGCTAAAATCAAGAACATTGTCAATATTATCTTTGCTTACCTCACTCAAAAAATGACCTCTATGCGCCACGAGCCAAGCACAGGCCATATACACAAGGCGCACATCAAAAGATTCCCCATCTTTCGCAGTCATCAATCGATTTATCAAGTGATGGATAGTAGGATAATCTCTATAATAATTCTTGTCTGTATAGTTTGCATCATTAAATACAATGAATTTATCACCTGAGGACGACGCATCCTCTCTCCATAGAGAGCTTTCCTTACGTCTTATAAAAAATCTTGTATCCACTTTTGCAATCTCTCTAGCAAAAAGCTCATTAATAAGAGCAACTCTTTGTTGTCTCCTGTCAAGGCGCCTGCGCGCTGTTCTGAAGGCTCTACGATCTGCACATTGATTTGCGGATTCAAAGGTTTGAACACCCCACATAGGCTCTCCCTTAAATTTTAATAGCTTATATTTATCATCTGTTACTGCATAACCAACAGAATTTGTTCCGATATCCAATCCTAAAAAATAATTTTCTTTTTTTTGCTTTTCCATATTGACATCCTCCTATAAATTTTATATATTATATACGTAAGTTCGACTACCCTATGAATTTACACTACTAAGTTCAAATAAAAATTTTTTCAACTCGTCGCCATGCGACTGCACAGTGTGTGCCTCAGCTCCGTATCTGCGGAGCTGTTTTTTTATTGTCTTAACAGTTCTAAAACCATAATTTCAAAGCAATCTTGCCTATATTCTATCACATTGTACACCTCCAGTCTATAATATTTTTGTTTTACATTTGATTATATCACACGATGTGTCCTATAACTGGTACTTTTATTGTGTTGTTTATTTAATTTTAATCTTATTGCACTAGGTGCACCAGGGGGACAGACGTCCGGTGCAGTTTTGGGTTGGGTTAAACTTGCACCAGTCGTCTGTCCCCCTGGTGCGCCCTATCAATAAAACACACCCCGACGATTGAAAAATACAATCGCCGGGGTGTACCCATCATAAAACTTTTACATTACTTCTTCACCCAACGGTTGCCGGATTGCTGCGTAGGCGGCAAGCGGTCGCCGGGTCCGATTTCTACCACTCTGGGATTTTCAAGCTGTTCGCCGCCGGGACCTACCTCCACGTATGTGCCGGGAGTCTGGTCGTCGGTGCCGGGCTTAACTGATTTAGCCATTTTCAAAACCTCCGTTCAATAAAATTATCGTTATCGGTAATATTATTGACGAAAAGAGGCCTCTCAATTCATTTTTCTGTAAATTAAACTCCCAGTCGGCTTTCTATCAACGCCGCAAGGACTTCTGCCTTGCTTCTGATGTAGTCTTTGTCCTCGCCTTCGATCATAACTCGCACCAAGGGCTCCGTTCCTGATGGCCTTATAACCACCCTGCCCTTGCCGTTGAACTCCTGCTCCAGGGCCTCGCACATTCCCTTTATGTCAGGGTCGTCCATATATGTGTATTTAAGCTCGTTGCGGACTTTTGCATTGACAAGCACCTGCGGAAGGGCTTTGAAAACTGATGCAAGCTCTGACAGGGTTTTTCCTTCCTTGCAAACTGCCGCGGCAATTTTTACCGCTGTAAGCATACCGTCTCCCGTGGTGTTGTCCTGCAGGCATATTACGTGGCCGGATTGTTCTCCGCCTAGCACATAACCGCTTTTAATCATTTCCTCAAGGACGTATCGGTCTCCGACTTTCGTCTTCGCCAGCTTGATGCCCTGCTTTTCTGCCATGATGTCAACACCCATGTTGCTCATTATCGTCACAACAAGAGTATCCTGCAATAATAAACCTTGCTTTTTAAGCTGGATAGCCAGTATCGACATTATTGCGTCGCCGTCCACCACGTTGCCCTTTTCGTCAATCGCAAGAAGTCTGTCAGCGTCGCCGTCAAAGGCAAAGCCTATGTCAGCGCCTACCTCAACAACCTTTTCCGCCAATCCCTCAAGGTGAGTAGAACCGCACTTTTTATTGATATTTACACCGTCAGGCTCGTTGCCGATAACGATAACCGATGCTCCCAGCATCGTAAAAAGCCTGGGCGCAATGGCAAAAGACGCTCCGTTAGCACAATCAAGCACGATTTTCTTCCCTGCAAAGATACAATCAACCCCTGCAAGCAAATACTCAAGATAATCATCGGCGGCAGTTTCGCAAACCTCCACCCTGCCCAAGGCTTCGCCTACGGGATAAGGGATATCGCTGTCGTCACCGGTCACTAACTTTTCGATAAGCTCTTCCGTTTCGTCAAGCAACTTGTAACCCTGATCGCTGAAAAACTTGATGCCGTTAAACTCAAAGGAGTTGTGAGAAGCAGAGATCATAACACCTGCATCGGCCTCGTATTTTCTCGTAAGATATGCAATGGCAGGTGTAGGGATAACGCCAACCTTTACGGCTGTCGCCCCTGTGGAGCAAATTCCTGCAATCATAGCATTTTCAAGCATCGGACCCGAAAGTCTGGTGTCCATTCCCACAAGGATCGTAGGCTTGTGCGCCTTGTTCAAAGCCAGAACGTACGCGCCTGCACGCCCCAACCTATACGCAAGTTCAGGCGTCAAGTCCTTGTTGGCAACACCGCGCACGCCGTCAGTGCCAAACAATTTTCCCATAAATATAACCTTCTTTCAATCTCGCTGAAAATATTATCTTTAGTATACGCCTATTCTGTACAAAATACAACTGTTTTTTTCAAAAAAATCAAATTTTTTTGATATTTAAGGACTTTTACGCAAAAAGCACCTGCCCGATTTTCATCGGACGGCGGTTGAATTATTTAAAGCGGAAGTGACAGGGGGGGGAAGTGACAGGGGGCAGGTCACTGTCACAAAAAATAAAACGTGACGGGAGACAGAGCATAAAAATTTTATTTGGTTTTGTCATATTTTTACGTGTGTCCCCTGTCATCATTCCAAAAGTGTGACAGTGACCTGCCCCCTGTCACGCCCTCTGTTACACTTATATAATCATAACCACCAGTAAACTGGTGGTTTGACTTGCCCCTAGAAGGGGCTTTTACAGGCTTAGCCCCTGAAAGGGGCGCAGAAGTTTGACACCGCATTACCATCACAGGCAGCCGCTCACGTGCGGCTGTCTTTTTTGCCTACTTGTTCTTACTACCCGTAAACGGGTCCATATACTCCTTTATACTGATTCGATCACAGGCATAATCTTCTTCGAGCTGGTTTCGTATGTATTCTTCAATAATTTTCTTGTTCTTGCCTACTGTGTCTACGTAGTATCCTCTGCACCAGAAGTTTCTGCTTCCATATTTGTATTTCAAGTTTGCGTGTCTGTCGAATATCATCAAAGAACTTTTTCCCTTGAGAAAGCCCATAAATTGTGCTACACTGTAATATGGTGGAATTGTCACCAACATATGTATATGGTCTACACATGTTTCGGCCTCTATGATTTCCACTCCTTTTTGTTCACACAATTTCCTCAGTATTTCTCCAATATCTCTTCGTAATTGCCCATATATTTCTTTTCGTCTGTATTTTGGTGCAAACACTATGTGATATTGACATCTGTAACTTGAATGAGCGGTGTGCTTAATTTCATTGTTTGTTTTATTCATTTGCTAAAAACCTCCTTGATACTTTTAGGTAATGCGGTCGCCAAACCATTTACCATTGTATCACGGAGGTTTTTCTCATGCTAAAGCTTTCTATCTTCCCCCAGTAGAACTGGGGGTTTATTTCCACGCCTAAAGGCACCAAAAAGACCCCGCGGCTCACTACTGCGAGCTGCGGGGTTGCAATTTAATGTTTTCTATTTAACATAAGAAATTTCAGCCGTTGATTCTCTTCTTAAGAGCCTCGTACTGATTCTTAATCTCCTCAGGGAGCCTGTCGAACTGAGCAAGATGCTTCTCAATGTCAGCAACTTCTGTAGTCCAGGAATCTTTATCAATAGAAAGAAGTCCCTTGAGTGTGTCAAGATCTATGCCGCTGCCCTCAAGGTCGATATCCTCAGGGTTAGGTACGTAACCGATAGCAGTTTCTACTGCATCAACCTGACCATTGCAACGAGCAAGGATCCAGAGAAGAACACGGAGGTTGTCACCGAATCCGGGCCAGATAAACTTGCCGTTTTCATCAGTTCTGAACCAGTTAACGTTGAAGATCTTAGGAGGATTAGGAATTTTCTTACCCATCTCAAGCCAGTGCTGGAAGTAGTCACCCATATTGTAACCACAGAAAGGTCTCATAGCCATAGGATCTCTTCTTACAACACCTACAGCACCTGTAGCAGCTGCTGTGGTCTCAGAAGCCATAGTAGAACCGATGAATACACCGTGCTCCCAATCAAATGACTGGTAAACCAGCGGAGCAACCTTTGCACGACGGCCACCGAATACGATTGCAGAAATCGGAACACCTGCAGGATCTTCCCAGTTCTCAGAGATGCAAGGACACTGACCGGCAGGAGCTGTAAATCTGGAGTTAGGATGAGCAGCCTTCTCTGTGCTGTCGGGAGTCCACTTGTTTCCTCTCCAATCAATAGCCTCAGCAGGAGCAGGAACACCCATTCCTTCCCACCATACTGTATTATCAGCTGTATTAATAGCAACGTTTGTGAAGATAGTGTTCTTCTTACATGTAAGAAGAGCATTGGGGTTTGACTTCATGCTTGTTCCGGGAGCAACGCCGAAGAAACCTGACTCAGGGTTAACTGCCCAGAGTCTTCCGTCCTCACCAATTCTGAGCCATGCAATATCGTCGCCTACTGTCCATACCTTGTAACCCATCTCCTGATACTTCTTCGGAGGAATAAGCATAGCGAGATTTGTCTTTCCGCATGCGCTGGGGAATGCAGCAGAAACGTACTGTGTATTTCCTGTAGGATCCTGAACGCCGAGGATAAGCATGTGCTCAGCCATCCAGCCTTCCTTACGACCAAGCCAGCTGGCAATACGAAGAGCAAAGCACTTCTTTCCGAGGAGAACGTTTCCGCCGTAGCCTGAACCGATGGACCAGATAGCATTGTCCTCAGGGAAGTGGCAGATGTATCTCTTCTCAGGATTGATCTCGCCCTTTGAGTGGAGACCCTTGATGAAGTTAGGAGAATCTCCCAACATATCCATAGCGATCTTACCCATTCTAGTCATAATTCTCATATTAAGAACTACGTAGATGCTGTCGGTGATCTCGATACCAACCTTGCTGAACTCAGAGTTAGCAGGTCCCATAATGTAAGGGATAACGTACATTGTTCTGCCCTTCATAGAGCCTGTGAAAAGTGTTCCGAGCTTCGCATAAGCAGCGCTCTTCTCCATCCAGTTATTGATCGGGCCTGCATCTTCCTTCTTCTCTGTACAGATGAATGTAAGGTGCTCTACACGGGCAACGTCATTCTCTGCTGTTTTATGATAGTAGCAACCGGGAAGCTCAGTCTGGTTAAGTTCAATAAGCTCTCCTGTAGATAAAGCCTGCTTAGTGAGGCGCTCCTTCTCTTCCTGTGAACCGTCAAGCCAGACAATCTCATCAGGCTGAGTCATAGCAGCCATCTGTTCAACCCATTCGTTAACATACTTATTGTTGTACATGAAAATTCCTTCCTTTCATATTATAATCAATGCAACTGAAACAACTTTTAGTACATTGACTTTTAATAATCACTTTCAATGATTTAATTTTATAATTCTATTCACCAAGGGCAAATAAAATTACTGCGTTAATTATATCGCAACTGAAAAAAAAAGTCTACAAAAACTTTGTAAAATAATATCCCTGAAGATTAAGTATTTTTAACACACTTTTTCTCCCTGCAAAGAGCATCTTCACAAAATCCGGCGCCATAACGAAACCCATTGACAAAACTATTTTTACAAGCAACGCCCAAGGCCTCCTCCCAGGCCGCTGTGTAGTCTTCAACGCACCGCAAAGCATCACAACAAGCCTCATTCCGGATAGCATCGCAAAGCCGGTCACGACAGGACAAAATACTGTCCGACAATACAGAAAACTCCCCGGTCTTATCCTCTCCCCAATATTGGGCCTCTATTCTTCCGTAATAAAAATCTTCTATAAAACCACTCATCGCCTGCGCCCCCTGCATTTACTTGTGATGAAAATTATGTTACACTGGCATTGTCGCTTCGTCAAATTTTCCGGGAAATACGGAAATAAATGTGCAGAAGCAGAACATTATCGGGAGTGACGTCAATGGTTGCCGCAGGAATTATTCTTGCAATATTAATTATCGCTGTTCTGGTTGTTTCTTACGTATGTTACCGGATGGCTTTTTACTCTTCAAAAAAGCGTCGCGAAGGCTACAGCAGGCTGCCCGAGGAAGAGCAATATGCGCCCCACAGAGAACTTATGAGTTCACTTTTTAAGGAGCTTGCAGAAATTCCTTTTGAGGAAGTCCGCATAAAGTCCCACGATGGCCTTACACTGTTCGGAAGATATTATCATTATCGCGACGGTGCTCCTTTGGAAATTGAATTTCACGGCTACAGAGGACACGCCTTCCGCGATTTTTGCGGCGGAAACAAGCTCACCCGGAATTCAGGAAGCAACATCCTTCTCGTGGACCAGAGAGCTCACGGTGAAAGCGGCGGCCATACCATAACCTTTGGCGTCAAGGAGCGCTTCGATTGCCTTTCCTGTTGTAATTACGCCGTAAATCGATTTGGCAAAGACCAGAAAATCATTCTTGCAGGGGCGTCAATGGGCGCGGCAACGGTACTTATGGCATCAGATCTTCCCTTGCCCGAAAACGTCAAGGGCATAATTGCAGACAGTCCCTATTCTTCCCCCAAGGACATAATAAAAAAGATCTGCGGACAGGATATGGGTATCCCCGCAAACCTTGCTTATCCTTTTATATGGCTTGGAGCCTCAATCTTCGGCGGTTTTAACGTAAATAGCGCCGCCGCTGAAACTTCCGTAAAAAACGCAAAAGTGCCGCTTTTAATAATCCACGGCACTGACGACAGGTACGTTCCTTGCTCAATGAGCCAGAGCATTTATAAAAATTGCCCTCAGGGCACAGAACTTTTAATTATGGAAAACGCAGGCCACGTGCTGAGTTTTACCACTGACCCTGAGAGATACAAAAACACGGTTGCGGAGTTTAAAAATAAAATTCTGAATTGAATTTTATGAGGTTTCCGCCTGAAAAGTGTCGAATTTATAAAATTTTCCGCCTGAAAAGTGTTTTTCCCTATTTCTTTGCCACCACGTACACCCTGCCGCTGTCCTCTTTCACTTTTCCAAAAGAGAGGCTTCCGCAGGTGCGTCGCACCTTAAATCCGCCCGCGGTCAACGACTCGGTAATCTCCTCCAAAGTCCAGGCCTTTTCCCTGATGGAATCGTCAGTCCTTGTGAAAAGTTCCTCGGCATCCTCATTATCGTCAACGTCGCAACGCTGATAAACCGTAATGTCGTACTCGCAAATGCCGCTTTTTTCATTGTAACGGGAGGTCCAGAGGCAAGTGCCCTCTTCGCCGTCCTCGTAAAAAACGTTGCCGCCTTTTCCCACACGTGACTCAAAATGAGAAGGTGTCAGGAAGTCAAATATCAGAAGGCCGCCCTCGTCCACAAAATTGTAAATGCGCTTAAAAAAAGCATCAAGGCGCTTGCGGGTGGTAATATGGTTCACTCCGTCCGTCATGCAAAGCACCGCGGCAAAAGAGCCGTACATATCCATTCTGCACATATCCTGACAAAGCCACAAAATCTCAAGGCCCTTTGCCTCTGCCGTATCCATTGCGGTATAAAGCATATCCATGCTGATGTCAAGGCCCGTCATATCGTAGCCTCTTTCGCCAAGAATACACGTAAGCGCGCCTGTTCCGCATGCACAATCCAGCACAAGAGTAGAATTCTCCACGTCCTCGCCGTTGACGCCTCCGACCTCGTCGCCTTTTGTCAGATTTTGCCCTGAAGCCACAGCCTTTATCCCCGGATTTCCATACTTAAAAAAGCACTTTTCCGCAAAATCAGCAACCTTTTCGTGATTCAGGTCTGCCGTGTAGGTATCGTAAAATTTAGCAACGCCGTCATACATAATCAGTCATTACCGCCTTCAATTATCTCAATCGCCTTGTTGAGCTGCAGGTCCTGTCCCTCAGGAATTTCCAAGGGCATAGTGTTTTTGTATTCCTCTGCCAACTCAACCTTTACGGTGGGCTCAATTCCCACACCGTCAATGCACTCGCCGGAGGGTGTAAAATATCTTGAATAGGAGAGTACAATGCCGCTGCCGTCCTTGTCAAATACTCTGTTTATCTGGGAAAGGGCCTTTCCGTAGGTGTGAACTCCCACGATTTCGCCTTTCTTAAAATCTCTGAATGCCCCTGTCACAAGCTCTGACGCGCTGGCTGAGTTCTGATTTACCAGAATCACCACCGGCACCGTTATCTCGTTTTTGTCGGACTTTATCTCGGTAAGGATTTTGTCGTTTCTGTCCCTTGAGGTGGCAATAGTTCCCTCGGGCAAAATAATATCCGCCACCGCCGTTGCCTCGTCTGCATAGCCGCCCGGGTTATTTCTGAGGTCGATAATGATTCCCTTGGCGCCTGCCTCTGCCGCCTTATCCACTGCGGCCTTGAACTCCTTGGACGTATCCTTAATAAATTGCTTTATTTCAATATATTTGATGCCTGAACGCAATTCTCTGTACTCTACTGACTGAGGAATAATTTTCTCCGTAACAACCTCTGCATCAAGAACAGAACCGTCTGCCTTTACCGCCTTGATCTTTATTGCGGTTCCCTCAACCTTAAGAATCGCCGACAATTCCTCAGTGCTCAGCTCTGCCGCCGCTTTTCCGTTGATACGGGTAATAACGTCACCTGCAACAAACCCTGCTTTCTCCGCAGGAGAGCCCTCAAACACCTCTGTAACCAGCAAGCCCTCCTCGCAGGCAGACACAGAGAAGCCAACGCCCGTGTAGCTTCCCTCGACAAAGGAAGTGTACGAGTCCATGTTTCCGGGAGCATAATATCCGCCGTAGGGGTCTTCAAGAGAGGAAACCATTCCCTCAATCGCGCCCTCTATCATATCGTTAATGTCATAGTCTTTGTAATAATTGGCCCTGACAAAGTCAAGAATCTCCTGAAATTTTGCAACCTTGTCAGCGTCAAGCTTCTTGTCGTCAAAGCAAACCGAACTGCTCTTATATATCTTGGTTTCCTTCTTATACATGCCTCTGGCAACCAAAAATGTCACAAAAACAGTAACAATTATTACCACGGCAAAAGCGAGAAACAAGGACAGGAAATTCAATTTTACCTTGTCGCCGTCCTCAGCCTCTTCTTCATCAGGAATTTCCGAAACAGTCTCTTCGGAGACCTCTCTCTGCTCTTCGGAAGGCTTTTCCTCTTCGGGCGGGTTTTCGCCACTGTTTTCAGAAGACTCCTGAGCCTCTTTCGGTTCTTCTTTTATATCTGAAACTGCAACCTCGTCAAAAAAGCGGGCAGCCCAAGGCGAGAGGACACGATTTTCGCCGTCTGTCCCCTTTGCCTCCTCAGTTTTCACTTCATTATCAATTTTCTTCTCGTTTTCGTCGTCCATAATATTCATTGACCTCCGAAATTTATCTTTTGCACGGTAATAATCATATTAACAGTTATACGTTAACATGCTTTCTGATCGCCCAAAGGCTGGCAATAACACCGGTAGCCACACCTGCCAGAATGTACCACAGCAGGAAGTTAACGTCAATGTCCTTAAATGCCAGCAGCGATATTGTGTCGCCAAGGAAATTGCTCTGGGTCAGTGTCTTATAAAGGCCGTTGCAAATGCCGCCAAGCATAAAGTACGCCAGCAATGCGCCCACAAGACCGGTGAACACACCCTCGATAACAAAAGGTCCGCAGATATACCAATCCGATGCGCCTATGTATTTCATAATCTCAATTTCGCGCTTTCTGGCAAACACAGTCAATTTTACTGTATTAAATATCAGCAGCACCGACAACACCGCCATGGCAACCGTAGCCGCAACAGTTCCTATTCTTATCCAGAACAGCACCACCTCAAGCTTGCTGATAAAGCCTGACGTATCACGCACGTTGTCAACGCTTACAAGCTTTTCCGCCTCCGCCTTAAAGGCCGCGCCGTCTGTATACGCCTCTAACATAATGTCAAAACTGATGTAATTCAGGGCAGGGCTTTCCTCATGACCCTCAAAAATGCCTGCTCCGTCGCCGTCAAGGAAATTTATAATGTTATTTCTCGTCTCTTCCTTGGTAATAAGTACGACGCTCTTTACTCTGCCGTCCTTTTCAAGAACAGCCTTAAGCTCCTCTGCTTCCTCCTGCTCAATGTAGCTGTGAAGGTTTATTCTGATGTCGGGACGCTCTTTATATTGCTCTACGACAAACTGAATGTTTTCAGAAATTGCCCAGAGACCGCCCATCATGAGAAGTGTGGCAAAAACAACTACAACGGAAGCCGATACCATGAACAAATTCTTGCAAATACTTTTAAGTCCCTGCTTCAGGACGTAATATACAGTTCTTATAAATCTCATCATAACCGCAGCACCTCCGTATTATTCCTGACCAATCTGTCTCACACCGTGATCCAACTGAATAACACGCTGGCTTAGATTCTTTACAATGGTATCCTCGTGAGTGGCGATAAGCACGGTGGCGCCCATATCGTTAATCTTCTTAAGGAGCTGCATTATCTCAACGGAGTTATCAGGGTCAAGGTTTCCGGTAGGCTCGTCGGCAATAATCATCCCCGGCAGATTTACCACAGCCCTTGCAATGGCAACACGCTGCTGCTCTCCTCCGGAAAGGCAATTAGGTTTCTCGTGTTTTTTATGTTTAAGGCCTACAAGCTCCAGCGCAATGTCTACCTGCTTATTGATGGTAGCTCTGTCACTGCCTATTATCTCCATAGCAAAAGCAATATTTTCATATACGGTTTTGCTTTGAATAAGTCGGAAATCCTGAAAAACCACTCCGATATTTCTCCTGAATCGAGGAACGTTAGCCCCCTTGATATCCGCAAGATTTGTTCCCTGCACGATAATGTTTCCTGAGGTGGGCCTTTCCTCCAACATAAGAAGCTTGATAAGAGAAGACTTTCCTGAGCCGCTGTGTCCCATAAGAAATGCAAACTCTCCTGAATTTATGCTGAAGCTCACTGAGTCAAGAGCCTTTACACCGTTGTCGTATTCTTTTGTAACGTTCTCAAAAACGATGTCCGGACCCATATATTTTGTTTTTCCGCCGTTGTTTTTTTGTTCCATTGTAACTGCACCCTCCTGCGTTTAATCTTTAGTAATATTTCTCATCATATTTGTCAATTTTTATTGTCTTTATTCTGCATTTTGGAGAGATATTGAAGCACCAGCATCGCCATGCCTACCTTCATACCATCCTCAAACTTCGTACAGTCAAGTCCCGTCATTTTGTTGAACTTATCCAGCCTGTATACCAATGTGTTTCTGTGGATATACAATTCTCTGGAGGTCTCACTTATGTTCTGATTTGTGTCAAGAAACGTCTTGATAGTCTTCTTTATTTCGTCTTCCTGTCCGCCGGGTCGTACAAACCAGCTTTTGTCCTCCAGAATGCTCGGACCCAACGTCTCTTTAAGGAAAGCAAGGCAAGTCTCCTTGGGCATTCCGTAAACAAGTCTTGAAAGGCCAAGCTTATCGTACACAAAGCTCTTTCCGGACATTTCAAACATCTTTCCTATAACGTCTGCTTTTTCCGCTGACTTAAAAGCGGCGTCAATGGACTTAATGTTGTTCACTGCAACACCCACCGCCACTGAAACACTTATCATAAGCTCTGACAACACCGTATCTGAAATAAGGTCTGCATTTTCAAGAAGCTGCTCAAAACCGTTCTCTTCCGTCAGCGGACATATAATGCAAAGTCTTTCATCATCCGCAGGGATAACGCAATAACCCTCCTTCGAAGGAAAAATCCCTGCAAGGAACTCCTCTACCACCGCAAGGTTCGCAGGGTCATAAGAGGAGGTAATAAGCGACACGATAATGATGGTATAGCCCACAATATCAGGCGACAACTCGCCTACGTACATATTAAAATCGTTTACGTCTACTGCGCTGTACCCCTCCGTCACAAGGCTTCTGAAAAATTCGGCCTTCCTTCTGGAACGAACCTCTCTTCTGTTATCATAAGCGCAAAGCGCCAACTCCAGAAGTCTCTTTCCTGATTCCTTGTCGTCACCTTCCACTGAAAGAAAGAACCAGACAGGCTCTGAATCATCCATATTGTAGTAAGCAAAGTTCATGCCGTTCTGCTCTACAATATCATATTCTTCAAAAACTTCCTCACCTGCACGGGGCACACTGATAATGTCCCCTTCGGTAATATTAGAAGATCCGCTGTAGCATACGCGCCCCTCAACATCTGCAACGCCGAAGTCACAGCAGAGAATTGAAGATATTTTATCCAGTTGGTTACGATTTTCTTTATTCAGCATACCGTTCCTCCCGCGACACTATTCTAGTCTCTATTATAAGGTTTTTTTTGTTACTTGTAAACAAAAAAATACGCCGATTCTCACGAATCGGCGTTAAAAAACTGTATTTTTGCACAAAAAGTGCGTTTTTTATGTAAACGGACAATCGTTAAATCAGTTTACAATAATGTTCTCAGTTTCCTTATCGAAGATGTGAACCTTCTCAGGGTTAATAGCAAACTTCATAGTGTCGCCTACGTAGAGATTGTGACGAGGCTTAACTCTGGAGATGAAGTTTGTGCCCTCAAGAGTGAAGTAAATGAGAGACTCGGAACCGAGAAGCTCTACTACGTCGATAGCAGACTCTACTACACAGTCGCTGAACTGCTCAATGTAAACAGGCTCATCGTGTACGTGCTCAGGACGAACACCGAGAACAACTTCCTTCTCAATGTATCCGTACTCTTCGAGAACTTTAGCTTTCTTCTCAGGAAGAGTAACTGTCCATCTACCCATTCTGAGACGAACGTCATTTCCCTCTTTCTCAACTCTTGCTACTGCAAAGTTCATCTGAGGTGATCCGATAAATCCTGCAACGAACATATTTACGGGTTTCTCATAAAGCATCTGAGGTGACTCAACCTGCTGAATGTAACCGTCCTTCATAACGACGATTCTGGAACCCATGGTCATAGCCTCGGTCTGGTCATGTGTTACGTAGATAACTGTAGTCTGGAGTCTCTGGTGGAGCTTGATAATCTCTGTACGCATCAAAGCACGGAGCTTAGCATCCAAGTTAGAAAGAGGCTCATCCATCAAGAATACCTTAGGCTCACGCACGATAGCACGGCCAAGGGCAACTCTCTGACGCTGACCACCGGACAAAGCCTTAATGGAACGGTCGAGAAGGTGCTCAATTTCGAGGATTCTCGCTGCTTCCTGTACTCTCTTCTTAATTTCTCCCTTAGGAGTCTTTCTGAGCTTAAGACCGAAAGCCATATTCTCAAATACAGTCATATGAGGATAAAGAGCGTAGTTCTGGAAAACCATGGCGATATCTCTGTCCTTAGGAGCAATATCGTTAACCAATTTTCCATCGATGAGGAGCTCACCGGAAGTAATTTCTTCAAGTCCTGCGATCATTCTGAGTGTAGTAGACTTACCACAACCGGAAGGTCCAACCAATACGATGAACTCTTTGTCCTGGATGTCGAGATTAAAGTCGTTTACAGCTGTAACGCCGCCGGGATATTTTTTGTAAATGTTTTTAAGTTTTACACTTGCCATTAATGCAACCTCCCAATAATTTTCCGTATGCAGGATAATCATACAACGACAACTACCCGCTTAGAACTTATTACTATTATACCATACAATTAAAGAAATGGAAGTGTTAATTATGTAAAAAATTCTTTAACTTTTTTTGTGTAGTTTGCATATAAATTTTTTGAAAAAATAGTGATATTTTTGTGCAAATGTGATATTATGTTATGCGTTGACCTACAAATATACCAAATTCCGGAGGAACAATTAGTTATGACAGACTCACAACAGGAATTTTTATCTTCAATAGACGAAATTTATGACATGCACACACATATTTTCCCCGGCAAGATTGCGGAGAAAGCAGTTGCTTCTATAGGAAAATTTTACGATTTAACGATGCACGAAAAGGGAACTGCGGAAGAGCTTGTCGCAAGGGGCAAGGCCGCAAGGGTTTCAAAATTTCTGGTATGCTCTACCGCCACTACGGGAGCACAGGTCAATGCCATTAACGACTTTGTTTCCAAGGAGTGCAGCATATATCCTGAGTTTCTCGGATTTGGCTCCTTGCATCCGGACTATGAAAAAATTGACGGACCGGGAAGCATTGCCAAGGAGGTTGACAGAATGATTTCTCTGGGGCTCCGCGGAATAAAGCTCCATCCCGATTTCCAGCATTTTGACATTGACGCACCTGAGGCTTACTCTATTTACGAAGTGGCAGAAGGGAAACTCCCCCTCCTTATCCACATGGGCGACAACAGATACGATTACTCAAAGCCTTTCAGATTGGCAAATATCCTTAAAACCTTTCCGAAGCTTACCGTAATTGCGGCGCACCTTGGCGGGTACAGTTGCTGGGACGAGGTCAAGGCCTTGGGCAATTATCTTGGCCACCCTAATATATACATTGACACTTGCAGCGCTATACAATTTCTCCCGAAAGAGGAATCCGTAAACATTATCCGCGCCCACGGTGTCGACAAGGTCTTCTGGGGCACAGATTTCCCTATGTGGAGCCATGAGACAGAGCTTGAAAGATTCCTCAGTTTAGGACTTACCGAAGAGGAAAACCGCAAGATATTAAGCGACAATGCAAAAAAGTTCTTTAATAAATAATAAATCAAATCTTTGTCATTCCATGCTCGTCTTTACTGCGGTAACCTCCGTAGTAATTAAAACGGTTATCTGTTTAATAACCAGTCTGCCACATCTACAATTTTAACGCCCTCATATTGATATTCAGGGTTTCTTGTTCGTGCTATTATCATTTTGGGATAAGCATCGTTTATCTTGAGCAATGGTGTAACTTCTCGTTCAAAGGTCTTTTCATCTGTAATGTTATCAGATACTTGAATATAAATCTTTTCATTACGCTTAATTGCAACAAAATCTATTTCTTTTTTATAAAGCACACCCACATATACTTCGTAGCCTCTGCGCAACAATTCCATTGCAACAATGTTTTCTAAAGCTCTACCATAATCCATATTTTTTGTTCCGAGTTTGGCATATCGGAATGTATGGTCACTCAAATAATACTTGTCGTTGGTAGAGAGGTATTTTTTCCCTTTAATGTCATATCTACGAACTTTATAAAAGGCGAAAGCGTTGCAGAGATACTGCATATAGGAGCCAACAGTTGTGTGGTGTGTTTTCTCCATAGCAACACTTAATGCGCTTGTGATATTTCTCGCAGATGAAAGATTAGAGATATTGTCCATTAGAAAATCTACAATTCTATCCATTAATTGTGGGTTGCGGATTTTGTATTTTCTACGGATATCTCGAACAATCAATGTATCAAAAACTTCGGCTATATAATCGTATTTTGCTTCTTGGTCTTTATAAAGATAGGAACCCGACATGCCTCCTTCTAACATAAATTTATCAAATGCAACGTATTTATCGGAGTAATCAAAATACTGCAAATACTCTTCAAAAGAAAACGGATATACTTTAATTTCGAATGTTCTACCGGTAAATAAAGTTGCAAGATCAGAGCTCAACAGAAACGCATTAGATCCTGTAATATAAATATCATATTTTTCAGTGGCATGCAGGCCGTTGATTGCTTTTTCAAAATCGTTGCACATCTGCACTTCATCTATAAAGACAAAATTTTCTTTACCTTTTATATACTGAGAATTAATATAGTCATATAACGAGCGATATTCAAGCAAATACTCATATTCAGGTAAGTTGAAATTAATGTGTATAATATTGTTATTAGAAATGTTTTTCTCAAGATATTCCTTAAAGGACTCTAATAGTTTAGATTTTCCCGAGCGGCGAACTCCGGTGATAACTTTAATATCGGGTGTTCCGATAACGCTAATCATTTTTTCTAAATATTGTTTTCTTTCAATAAGTTTCATAAAATCACCTCGCAAAATTATCATATCATTACTATTCTCCAAAATCAATATATTTTCAATTTTGGCTAATAGAATTTTCAAAAAAAGAAAGCGGCAGAAAAAATCCTTGCCGCTAACTATAATTAATTATACATTAAATTTTCGTTTACAATCTTCATCGCCCTTTGACGAAGATTATTCATCTTCCCTTTTCTTAAACAGAACCATTGCCGCCGCCAGAACGACTGCCATTGCGCCTCCGCCGTAAATAACGCTTCCGCAACCGCTGTCTTTCTCAGAAGAGGTATCAGCAGGTGCTTTTGTGGCAGGAGTTAAAGGCTGTTTCGTTTCAGGGGCCATAGTTTCTGTGGTTCCGTTTGTTTCTGTGGAAACATCGGTAGGAGCCTCCGTAAACGATACGCCCGGACCATATATAATTGACGTTGCCGGAGCATCTGTAACCTCTCCGGTAGGCATATCAGTTGCAAAGGGATCGTCACTTGCTCCGGGGAGTGCGCTTGCGTCCTCCGTAGGAAGACCTACAGGGATGTCTGTCACTGCGCCTGTCTCTGTAGACACTGCGCCTGTGTTTGTTGTGCCGTTAGTCGCCGTAGGCTTTGTTGTAACAGTAGTTCCGGGCTTGGTGGTAGCAGTAGCCACAGGCTTTGTTGTCGTGGTTGTTCCGGGCTTCGTTGTAGCCGTGGGCTTCGCTGTCGGCGTAGCTGTTGGCTTCGAAGTCGCGGTAGAAGTCGTTGTTGAAGATGATGCGTTTAATCCCTTAACGTCGGTAACTAATCCGGTTTTCTCCGCAAAAACAAACTCATTGGCCTCAGATGCATTCTGGAAGAATGCCATCCAGTCTATCTTACAAACAGAACCCTTGCAGTTTACAGGGTCAAGTCTCAACCATGTCTGGCTTCCTGCCCATGTGCCGACAATTGTTTTTTCGCAGTTGATAATTACGTACTGCCAGTCGGTGGTTGTGTCCAGAACCTTGTACGAAACGATCTGGCCCGATCTCAGCAAAATCTCCAACTGGTTTCTGTTAGAGCTTCCGGACGTAATCTGCATTTTCACAACGGCATATTTCGCCTTATTGAGGTTAATTGCGCCACTGCCAAGATTTGTACCATTTTTCGGGTGAATCCACGCATCTCCCGTATTATCGGTAACTGTAATGTAATCAGCAGCTGCCGTCACCACTGCGCTCTTTTCTCCGTAAGGCTGCTGTCCGAAATCCCAAGCCCATTGCGGCGTAGGAACATCCATATCATCAAGAGTTCCTGATTTTACGGTAATATCCAGAGATTTTACGACCTCATAGCTTCCGTTCTTGAAATATTTTACGGTATACTGTCCTGCAGGAAGGCCCTTGGAGAAGGATGCCGCATCTGCTCTTCCGCCGCTGCCAAGATTATTCATTGCGCCGTTAATGATTATTGATCCATCAGTAAAATTCATCAATTTTGAATAATAGATGGCTTTTACTCCACCGTTATTTACGTCAGAATTTTCACCCTTCTTGTACACACCGATCCAGTCTGCAGCTCGTGTTCCCTGAGCATTAACGAGAATCATTTCTCCTGTAATGTACTGAGATTTGTTCGTAGTGAGCTTGTAAGGATCAAATGCCGCCGGGAGCGTATCTCCGAGGAAAATGATATTAGCGGAGTTAAGCGACATATATGCAGTTTTTCCCTCGTAAGAAATCTTCGCCCACTTTTTGTTCTGAGAAGAATCCTTGTCGTTTACTACTTCAAGGCACTTAAAATAAGAGCCTGATGACATCGTACCCAAAACTGAAGTGCCGGATGCGGTGCTTGAAGGAATATTTCTTACGTTAAGTCCACCGGTAGTAGCATAATAGCCCAAAGCCGTGTAATAACCGTTACTCGTCTTAGGTGCATCAATGCCCACGTTCTTTCCGGTGTAATCAGGATTACATATGTACTTTACGTATGTACTTCCGGAGTTGTACTGTCTTCTGTAACAGCAACCGCCGTCTGTAGTAAAGTCGCCGGGGCTGGTATTTCCCTCGATGGTATAAAGTATGCCATTCTCATACTTTTCAACGAGCCCGATATGATTAACCGTTCTGCCCGCCGTTCCGCTGTAAAAATATACAACGTCGCCGGTCTGAGGCGTATATGCTCCTGCATTGATTACACTCCAATCGTAAGCACGGTTCTTGCTGAGATAAAATGCAATTCCGTTCTCCGTATAGGAATGCTGAGGAATAATGGAACTGCTGACACCTGCCACGTAAGCGCACCAGGATACGAACATTGCGCACCATTGGCCTCCGTCAACGCCGAACCACCTTCCGTATTCGGTGTAATTGTTAGGTCCCATTAGCGTACCGGAATATTGTCCTTTAGATGCTCCTTCCTGATATCCTATCTGAGATTTTGCAATATTTATTATATCCGTTCTGAGATTTCCTGTAAGAACAACGTTTGTAAGAGCCTTGTAGTAAGGACCCGATTTGTACGACTCTGACGCCTCGCTAAAGGTTGCATTGGCAGCCTTTGATACAGTCCTTGTTCCTGCAAAGCATGAAACGGCCATTATTACAGCAAGTACAAAAGATGTCAAAATTTTAATTCTGCGATTCAATTCACTGACCCCTTTCAATAATTGACAATTACTTTGATTTTATCCCAAGACTTCATTATTGTCAATGCTGCAAAGATTGGAAAAGCAACAAAAATACGCCTCTGCCGAAGCAGAGGCGCTTAAATCTTTACAATTTTAAATTATTATCAGATATTATAGTGCTCTTTTTTAAATACTACAGCCGCCAATGCAACTACAGCCATTACCAATACGAAGGCACCGCTGTCAGAAGTTTCGGGAGCTTCCGTGTCAGGTTCTGTAGTCGCCTCTGCGGTAGGCGCAGTCGTAGGTGCGTCTGTGGGAACATCTGTAGGCTCAACCGTGGGCTCTTCTGTAGGAGCAACGGTAGGCTCAGCTGTGGGGGCTTCCGTAGGAACTGCGGTAGGAGCAGCTGTGGGTTCTTCCGTAGGTACTGCGGTGGGCTCTGCTGTAGGCGTTGCCGTAGGTACTGCAGTAGGCTCGGGAGTAGCAGGCTCAACCACCTCAAACTCAGCCGTTGCAACTACGTTGTAGGAGTCATCAGCAAGCAAGTATGCCACGTATTCACCAACGGGAAGATTATTGTTTACAAAATCAGCCGCATCATCTCTTGAAGCGATATTGCTGTTGGCCTCATTGATAGCAACCTTTCCGTTGCTGAGCTCTGAAATATACTCCCAGAAAATAGAGAGCACTCCGCCGTTTGAAGTATCTGCAACTTCGCCCTTCTTATAAATACCGATCCAGTCTGCGGATTTTGTACCGCTTGCAGAAACGATAATATCCTCGCCCTGCTCGTACACTGCCTTGTCGGTGCTTACCTTATAAGGATTTGTATAACGGTCAAGGGTCTTTCCGAGATAATTTACGTTGGCAATACCGATAGCGGTGTACGCCGTATTACCATTGTAATTAACTCTTGCCCAGCATTTGCTCTTTGTAGGATCTGCATCAGGGAAAATCTCGAGACACTCAAAAATCTCTCCTGTACCGTAAGAACCTACAACTTCTGTGCCCGCCGCTGTGCTGGAAGGCATATTTCTGAGGTTAAGACCACCCTTTACAGAGTAGAAACCAAGCTCATTATAGTAGCTTCCCTCTGTAGCAGGTCTGCCTGTAGCATACTCATAAGCAGGTCTGCAGATGTACTTTACGTAGGTGCTGTTAAAATTGTATGAACGACCGTAGCAGCAACCACCGT
Source organism: Clostridia bacterium (assembly GCA_017625675.1). GTDB lineage: Bacteria > Bacillota > Clostridia > UBA1212 > UBA1212 > RGIG8523. The sequence goes on from JAGAKK010000065.1 coordinate 25,525, forward strand.
CAGTTGTAAAGCTTCCGGGGCTTGTGTTGCCCTCAATGGTATAGAGAATATTGTTCTCAAACTTCTCCACAAGGCCTACGTGAGTAACTGTTCTGCCTGCTGTGCCACCGTAAAAATACACAACGTCACCGGGCTCGGGCACGTATGCGCCTGATTTTACAACTTCCCAGTCATAGCACTGATTTTTCTCCTGGAAAAAGTCAACCTGTGTTTCTGTATAAGAATGATACTTTATAACACCCTCGTCGACACCTGCAATGTACGCACACCATGAAACGAACATTGCGCACCATTGACCGTTGGGGATTCCGTACCACCTGCCGTACTCAGTGTAGTTATCACCGTTTGCCACCAAAGTACCGTCATACTGGCCCTCGGAAGCGCCCTCCTGATAACCGATCTGAGATTTGGCGATATTAACGATATCAGTTCTGAAATCGCCTGTGATTTCAACCTGTGTAAGCTTTGTGTAATACGTGCTTCCCTTGTATGAAGAAGAAGCATTATCATAAGTAACGGTAGCCGCATTTACCTTGGGTGAAACGCTGAATGCCAATGCCACCGTAACAACAACTGCAAGGACAGCCGCTGTCAGACTCTTCAATTTCCCGTTCATTTTAAACAGACCCCTTTCTTAATGTTCCGTATTTAAAAATTTTATACCTTGTAGGTATTAAAGTCAATTAAGAAATTCCCAAAATCTCGTTCAGCAATTTCGTCACAGAGAGAATATTGCAATTTGTGTCGCCTACAGCTGCCGCCAATGCGTCAAGCTCCGCAGCGCTCATTACATCACCGGTTCTTATGTGATTAATTACGTTCTGAACGTCCCCAACTTCAACGTTGCCGTTGCCGTTTGTATCGCCAGAAATAACGATTTTATAAACGTTGCCGCCTGCATTAAGAATCATACCGGTTGCGAGGGTAGCAGTTCCGCTGACAGCATTTCCGTCCTTGGCTGTAATAGTTACCGTGGGAAGTGAGAACAGCGCCGCATACTCCGCTATAGCGGTATTAACGGTGGTTCCTACGTCAGCCGTCGCAACTGTGGATACGCTTGCCGCGCCCGTGTCCGTGCCCACACATCCGGTGGACTCAATTATCGAAAATGACGCAACCGACGAAGCGGAGTTAAGGTAAACACTGGGAAGGAACGTATCTCTGCCCGTGGTATTGTACGTGAGATATACCTTGTAATTGCCGACAGGAAGATCCTGTCCTGCATAGGTTCCTTGGAAGCCTGTTTTAAGGTCCTTCGTTCCCTCTGCGGCAACGTAATTCCATAAAACCGGGTTGTGGTCACTGAGTTTCGTACCCTCTGCCACGATTGCCATATAAGGGTGCAGGCAGTCAGCGCCGTTAAAATACGTGTCAAGGCCGGAGAAAGTAAAAGTCATTGAGCCGCCCTCAACGATAGAGGGAGAAGAAACGGAAACGGAAGGTGTAGACACCTCTTTCATAAATCTCAACGATCTCATATATACCAAAGTTCCAGTAGTAACGTAGTTGTTGAAGAAATCAAATCTCAGACAGTTCAGATATCCCGACAAATTAAGATCGCTTATATCAATAATGTACTCGTGCCATTCACCGTCGTTTATCCAGTTCCAAGTCTTCATATTGCTTGTCGACGGATTCTGCACACTTCCTGCGCAGAAGAACATTGCCGCATCCGTAACGGAGGACGTAGTTTTTGCAACGATCGAAACGTACTTGTATTCGTCCGTATAGAAGGACGCGGTATCGGTAAACAACAGATATGCCATTGGATCCGACGTGTTGGTCGTAGCAAAAAATTCTATATTGAAGACGCCTATATCGTCCTGACATAACAGCGCGCCAGCGTCTCCGCAACCTCTTGACGACCACTCCGCCATAGCTGAATTATCAAAGACAAGGTCCGTAGGGTCTGTGATCGCGGTCGCCGCCGTAGAATACGCCACCCTTGTTACGTAGCTGGGGTTAAGAGAAATATACGCGGTCTGTCCGTAGTAATTAATTCTTCCCCATGTGCTGTTTACCACCTCAAGGCAATTAAATCTCTCGCCGGCAGAAAGAGCGCCGATAACGTCGCCTGTGCTGGGCGCAGTTCTCACGTTAAGGGAGTCTGCGGTTACCTGATGAACTCCCGTGGAGTACGTCTGAGGATAATTAGGACGGCAAATGTATTTTACATAGGTGTCTGCAATGCCATAGGAACGATCTGCACAAGCGCCGCCGTCCGTGGTAAAAGAGCCGCCGCCCGTGTTTCCTTCAATTGTATAAAGTGTATAATTAGAAAAGCCTGTAACAATTCCCACGTGGTTTACGTTTCTGCCGCTGGCTGCACCTGACGAGGAAAGGAAGTACACGATGTCACCTGCTTCAGGCACGTATCCGCCTGCCTGAACGGTCGCCCAGGAGTACGCAACGCCCTGAGCGTAGAACTGCGCAAAGGAGTTCTCAGTATACTGCGCAGGTTTAATTACGTCGCTGCTGATGCCTGCAAGAGCCGCACACCAAGACACGAACATACCGCACCACTGAGATGCAATGTGGTTATATGAATCTCCCACGTAAGGAGAGTACCACCTGCCGTACTCGGTATAGTTATTTGCGCCGATAACAGTTCCGGCAAGCTGAGTGGAGTTGTTTCCCTCCTGGTAACCGATCTGCGATTTAGCAATGTTTACGATATCCACTCTGGGATTTCCGGTAAGGGTCACCGCAAGCAGGTTCTGATAATACGGTCCCGACATATAATACGACGAACCGCTGTATGCAACAGCGTTTGCATCAGTTTTCGTAATTACAACCATTGACAATACCATAGCCACCGTCAAAACAAGGGCAGTTATAGCCTTAAAGTACCTCTTCATAAATATCTCCTTTCGATAATAACGCCTATACGTTTTTCAAAACGCACTGCCGATAATTCGTGATTATATTATAGCAGTTTCCCGAAGGCAGTGTCAACGAAAATTGCACCAAGGGTTGTCTGTCCCCCGAGATAAAAAAATTGCCGAAGCCAAGGCTCCGGCAAATAATTTTTTATTTCAATATCATAACAACAAATCTGCAAGGCCTTTTCTTTCCGTTGACGCCAGGCATCATTTTCCGGAAATCTTCCGCCTTTACAAAACCTGCCCTTTCATAAACCTTAACGGCCCTTTTGTTCTGCGCCGCCACTGTCAGCCTCACGTTGTCGTCGGGAAATTCCGACTTTACGAATGCAACGGCAAGCTCTACAAGCCTCAGCCCCAGTCCCTTGCCCTGTCCGCAAAGCTCCGGCCTCAGACCCAGCCCTATATCCGTGGAGTTTTCGTCCTCATATATTTTCCTGGAGCTTCGACCCACGACCTGAGCCGCAGGGCCTACAGACACGAAACCCACCGGGAAAAACTCACTGTTTTCCTTTTCGTACACAGGAAAATGAAGCCCGTTAAAGAGCTGCTCCTCTTCCTCCTCGTATCCCGAAAAATCATACATGGAGTATTCCTCCGGATAACGCCACTCCGCTATATCCCTTGCCGCCGTCTCATTCATTTCACAAAGATAAAGACCGCCGCTTTCCAACAATACTTCAAATTCCAAAATCAGACACTCCCGCAAACGCAATTTTATTTGAAAAAAGCGACAGAATTTCTCTGCCGCCTCTTTCAGGTTGTTTTTATTCGAACATCAATAGTTTACAATAAAAATTAATACGCAATAACTCTCACCTTAAGGATACCTGCAACGGCAGAAACCTTTGCCTCAAGGTCTGCAGGAAGATTGTCGTTTGTATCAATGATAGAGTATGCCATATCCTTCTTTGACTTGTTTGTAAGGTGCTCAATGTTTACACCTGCATCACCCAATGCTGTGGTGAGCTGAGAAATCATGTTGGGGATATTCTCGTGAATCATGCAGATACGGTACTTGCAGTCAGGCATTGTGTCAACCTCAGGAAGGTTAACGCTGTTCTTGATAATTCCGTATTCAATATAATTCTTAAGCTGGGCAGCTGCCATATAAGCGCAGTTGTTCTCAGACTCAGGGGTAGATGCTCCAAGGTGAGGGATGCAAACTGTGTTAGGCATTTCAAGAACCTCTGCTGAGGGGAAGTCTGTAACGTACTTTGCAACCTTGCCGGACTCAAGAGCCTTGAGCATAGCGGCATTGTCCACAACCTCGCCTCTGGAAAGGTTGATAATTCTCACGCCGTCCTTCATATGTGAGAAGAGCTCGTCATTGATGTAACCCTTCGTAGCGGGATTCAGGGGCACGTGAATAGTGATGTAGTCGCACTGCTCACAGATAGCCTTGAGAGAGTCAGACTTATTAACGTGTCTTGAAAGGCTCCATGCTGCGTTGATGGAGATGTAAGGGTCGTAACCGTAAACCTCCATGCCGAGGTTGTAAGCAGTATTTGCAACCATAACGCCGATAGCGCCGAGACCGATTACGCCAAGCTTCTTTCCGAGAAGCTCAGGACCTTCAAACTTGGACTTGCCTTTTTCAACGAGCTTCGCAGCCTCTGCGTCACCTGCAAGAGTCTTTGCCCACTCTACACCGCCGGTAATGTTTCTGGAAGCAAGGAGAAGCGCTGCAATAGCAAGCTCCTTAACGGCATTCGCATTAGCGCCGGGAGTATTGAAAACTACGATACCCTTCTTTGAGCAATCCTCAATCGGGATATTATTAACGCCGATACCTGCGCGGGCAATACCCAGAAGCTCAGGACCGAACTCCATATCGTGGAGCGCTGCAGAACGTACCATAAGGCCCACGGGAGCCTCAACGTCCTCGCCTACGTTGTAATCTCCGCCCTTGAACACATCAGTTCCGATGGGAGAAATTTTATTCATTAATTTAATATTAGCCATTTTAAGTAAACCTCCTGTAATTTTTTCAGGGTTAATTATTTATTCTCTGCTTCAAACTTCTTCATGAAGTCAACCAAAGCCTTAACGCCCTCGATAGGCATAGCGTTGTAAATAGAAGCTCTCATACCGCCAACGCTTCTGTGGCCCTTGAGGTTAACAAAACCGTTTGCAGATGCAGCCTTTACGAAAGCCTTGTCAAGGTCTTCATTGCCGGTAATGAAAGGAATGTTCATATAAGAACGGTCAATGCCCTGAACGGTAGCCTTGAACATCTCGGACTCGTCAAGATAGTTGTAAAGAAGAGCTGCCTTCTCGTGGTTGATCTTCTCCATAGCAGCAACGCCTCCGATCTCGTCGCGGAGCCACTCAAGTACCAACTTACAGATGTAAATGGAGTACGTAGGAGGAGTGTTGTACATAGAACCGTTGTCCTTGTGGATGTCGTAACGGAACATTGTAGGAGTCTCGGGTCTGTGCTTTCCGATAAGGTCGTTGCGAATGATTACAACGGTAAGGCCCGCAGGTCCCATGTTCTTCTGAGCGCCTGCAAAGATGAGGCCGTACTTAGAAACGTCAATCTCCTCAGAGAGAATGCAGGAAGACATATCAGCAACCAGAGGCACGTTTCCGCAATCGGGAAGTGTAGCAAATCTGGTACCGTAAATAGTGTTGTTTGAGCAGATGTGGAAATAGTCTGCGTCAGGATTGAACTTGGACTTGTCAAGCTCAGGAATGTAGCTGTAGGTCTTATCCTTGCTGGATGCCACAACGTTAACTTCACAATATTTGGAAGCCTCCTGCTGAGCTTTGGAAGCCCACTGGCCTGTAAGGGCAAGGTCTATCTTTCCGCTGCCGTTTGCAAGGTTCAAAGGAATCATAGCGAACTGTGAGGATGCGCCGCCCTGCAAAAACAGTACTGAATAATTTTCAGGAATATTAAGAAGCTGTCTCAAAAGAGCTTCTGTCTCATCGATAATGCTCTGATAAGCAGGTGAGCGGTGGCTCATCTCCATAACTGACATACCTGCGTCGCCGTAGCAAACAAGCTCTGCCTGTGCCTTTTTAAGTACGCTTTCTGCAATTACAGAAGGTCCTGCTGAAAAATTATAAACGCGATTCATACTAAGCCTCCAAAACTAATTGAAAACCCTCAGGCTCTCAAAATGATATACGCTAAAGATTATATACCTTTCCTTGTATCAATGTCAACTGTCTTTTATCACTTTAATACAGTAAATTATGACAGGTGTGACAGGGGGCAGACCCCTGTCACGTTTTTTGAAAGATGACAGGGGACACACGAAAAAAAGTTTTGTCGCTTACTGACATGCGTCCCCTGTCACATCAACATTTTGAGTCAGGGACCTGCCCCCTGACTCATTGGGCGCAAAGCCTTACGGGGAAAGGACTTTGCAAAAATCGGGTAGCACTTCGGTGGCGCAATATGTATATGCACCTTTGATGCAAATAATGCATAGTATGTTAGCAAAACCAATCTCAAAAAAGGCGGTTATAAGATATGAAGATAGTTGTTGTGAAAGCACCGAAGCCCGTGAGCTGTATGCTGAGAATGTTTTTTGGCATAAAAAAAGGAGTCTGACAGTATAGTTAATTGATGTGAACCAACTGTAGGAAGCCGGGGCAGGTGTTGTTATCTTGAAAAAAATATTGGAGAGCAAGGTTCTTGCCGTGTTGACAGCGGCGCTCATTTTGCTTATTGCGGTTGCCCTCGTTGCAAACGAATCGCGAAAAAGAGCCGGTCAGGTGTCATTATCGGCCCAAGGAGAGATGACCGTCACACTGCCCAAAGGCTTTCAATCAGAAAAAGACCCCTTGTCGGGGCAAGGGGAAAACGTTTTTCTATACAATTTTAACGGACTCCGGCAGAACGAAAACCAGGGAAGCACCCTTGCAGTTCCAGTCAGCGGCTACATAAGGGCAGCCTACCTGAGAAAGCCGTTGCACCAATACCTTAGCGACTCGGAGCAATACCGCTCCGCCGCGATTTATGACCTAAAAAAAACAACCGTCGTTGCCGACGGTGTGCAAGGTTATCAATGGAAATACAAAATAAAAAAAGACGATGGCAATTTCATTATCGTCAATGACGCTTTCTTTTCGGGCATTGACAAGTTCTACACATTGCACTTTTCAGCCGTTGCCGACAATAAAAACAGCGCCGAAAACACCCTGATACAAGGCGCTCTCGACGCAGTTTACGAAGAAACTCTCAATTCAATTATTTTTGAGGACTCTGTCCAAAGCGGCAAACTTCTCGAATGGTACAGTTAGCGCAATCCGGCTTCCTTGCATTGCAAACGGCCCTGCCGTGAAGGACAATCTGATGACAGAACCTTCCGCTCTTTTTAGGGGGCAACAACTCCCTCAGGTCCATCTCAATTTTCACAGGGTCTGTGTGCTCGGTAAGACCTATCCTGCCGCAAAGCCTTATGCAATGGGTATCCACCACGTAGGAGGGCTGCCCGAAAGCATCACCCAACACCAGATTTGCCGTTTTTCTGCCCACACCTGCCAGCGCAGTAAGCTCCTCCATTGTGTCAGGCACCTTGCCGCCGTGATGCTCAAGAAGAGCAATGCAGCAATCCTTTATGTTCTGCGCCTTGGCCCTGTAAAAACCTGTTGACTTTATATACTCCTCAATCTCGGAAACCTCCGCCTCCGCAAAAGCCTTGCAATCCGGAAATCTCTCAAAAAGCGCAGGAGTCACCATATTCACCCTTGCATCGGTACATTGGGCGGAAAGTCTTGTGCTAATAAGAAGCTGCAAAGGGTCATCGTATTTCAGAGAACACTCCGCCTCAGGATACAATTTGTCAAATTCCTCGATAATAAACGGAATTTTTGCCTTCGCACCTTTCTTCATTCTGACCTCTTCTCCTTGCCGCTTTTCTTACTCGGCCTCGCCGAGAATTACTTTGTAATTTTTATATTCGCCCTTGCCGATAACGGAATTGTAGCAATACACCTTCAAGGTTATCTCGTCACCGGGCTTATATTTTCCAAGTTCTTCCTTAAGCTCGCTGTAACTTTTGATCTCCACACCATTGAATTCCGTGATAATGGAGCTTGACTCAATGCCTGCCTCGTCAGCCGCAGAGCCCTTTGCAACCTCCTCTATCCAAACACCTGCAGGAAGCCCCGACGCCTTCGCCTCGGTTTCGTTGTACAGTGTATTTACGGTAATTCCAAGAACAGGACGGGAAATCTTTCCGTTTTCTTTAAGCTCATCAATAATTTCCACAACGGTATCGGAAGAAATTGCAAACCCCATTCCCTCATAGCCGTTTGCCACTATTTTAAGGAAACATATACCGATAAGCTTGCCCTCTCTGTTAAGCAGGGCGCCACCGCTGTTTCCGGGGTTAATGGCGGTATTTGTCTGGATAAGGTCATAGGCAATGCCCGTGTCCGTGCTGACCTCACGATTAAGTCCGCTGATAATTCCGTCGCTGAGAGAATTCATAAATTCAAGTCCGCCGGGGCTTCCGATGGCATATACCTTGTCGCCCACGTTGAGCGTCTCTGAAGATACAACCTCAACGGGTGTAAGATTTTCGCCGCTGACCTTAATAAGGGCAAGGTCTGTGGTTTCATCAGAGCCTACAATCTGCGCCTTTACGTAGGTGCTGAGTGTGGTATCAAAATACACTCTTATCTCGTATCCTGCCGCAAGATTTCCGGACCTTCCTATAGCTTCCGCAATAACGTGGTGGTTTGTAATAATGTAACCGTCCGCTGTATACACAACTCCGGAGCCTTCTCCCACGATAGCCTTTTCGTTCTCGCGCCACGCAGCACCCGAAGTGGATGCAACAACTCTTATTCCCACAATGGACTGATTGCACTTTGCGTAAACTGCAGCCGCAAGATCCTCAACGTCACCCTCAATATTGATAGTAACGTCACTTCCGCCGGGCACTACGGTTTCTCCAACAATAGTATCCACAGGCTTCGAGGTAACAACGTCATCCTCCGCCTTGTCGCCAACGGCATATTTTGACATCAACGACTCCACAATAGTCTTGCCGCCGGAAGGCATTTTCACAACAAACAGCGCCGCTATGGCCAATGCAACCACGATAATGCTTACCACCGCGGAAATACCGATACACGCACCTGCAGAAAGTCCTGCCTTTTTGTTCCGAGCCTCAACCTTCTTTCGTTGCTTCTCGGCCTTCACCGCCCTCATATATTCCTCTTTCATACGCTGGCTCACAGCCTCAGCCTCAAGAACCGCTGCCTTTTTTCTCTCAATATCCTCAGCAAGATCCTCTTCTTCATCAAAAAAGCCTGCATCCTCGGCCACAGTCTCTGCGACAACATCCTCTGCAATCACTTCATCAGCAACTGCCTCATCGGCAATCGGCTCCTCTGCAAGGGGCTTCTCTTCCGATGCGAAAACGTCCTTAAAAATATTTTGTTCTTCCATTTAATAATCCTCCAAATTTATAAACAAAGAATATGTTTTCATTATACAAAAGAACTTTAAAAAATCCTGTAAAAATAATTATACATATTTCCCACCCATATTGCAAGAGGGATGCACCAGGGGGACAGACATCC
>JAGAKK010000066.1 GCA_017625675.1 Clostridia bacterium
CCGCTGCGCTTCGTCGCAGCGGCAAGGCTGTTTGCGCTTTTATGGGTGAGGAATGTCCCGACGACCTTAAGTTTTTAATGGACGAGGACATTCCTACCGTAACCACAGAAGCTGAAAAATTCAATGCTGCTAAGGAGGAGGGGGCTTTTGACCTTGCCATTGCGGTGGACTGCGCCACCGCAGACAGAATGAGCAGCGCCTGCAAGGAGGTCTTCCTTAAAATACCAAAAAGCATAAGGATCGACCACCACTTGCCCTGCGAGGGTTCTGACTTTGCAGATATTATTGCCGCAGACCCCAAGTGGGCGGCAGCATCTGAGGGCCTTTGGGATTTTTTGAAAATGTATTGTGACGGAAAGAGATGTCCCTTGCCGGACCGTGACGTTGCAATAAAGCTCTACACAGGCATTCTTACGGATACGGGGCGCTTTGTGTACTCCTGCACCACCGGCAACACTTTAAGAACCGTTGCTGAACTGGTGGATATTACGGGAACAGACCTTAACTGGATTGCAAGAAGTCTTTTTGACGTAAAGCCTGAGAGGGTTACAAGACTTCTGGCAGAGTCATACAATAAGGCTGAACGCTTCTTTGAGGGAAAAGTTACGTATTTGTATCTTTCCTTGGCTGATTTTGAAAAGGCAGGAGCGTTGTCAAGCGACTCGAATGCAATTCCGCCGGCGCTTATGAACGTAATGGGCACGGAGATTGCAGTGTTTGCAAGAGAGATAGTACGATCTGACGGAAGCGTTGAGATAAAAGTCAGCATGCGCTCCACCACTGATTATAACGTTGCGGCAATATGCAATATTTTCGGCGGCGGAGGACACGCCTGCGCATCAGGTTGCAGTATTTGCGAAGACTCTGATACCGTCAAAAAAATGATATTGGATGAAATCGGAAAAATAATGGATTGATATTATGAACGGATTTATAAATCTGAAAAAAGAGAGGGGAATGACCTCTTTTAAATGTGTTGCCGCTGTGAGAAAAATTCTCGGAGAGAAAAAGACGGGACACGGCGGAACCCTTGACCCTGAGGCGTGGGGAGTGCTTCCCGTTTGTCTTGGGCAGGGAACAAAGTGCTCTGAATATTTCCTGCGTATGAAAAAATCCTACCGCGGCGAAATAACCTTTGGCTATGCTACGGACACAATGGATATATGGGGCAATGAAATAAACCGCTTTGAGGGCTCTTTGGACTTTATTACCGAAGACAAGGTGAGGGAAGCTCTTTCTTCCTTCAGCGGAGAGATTGAGCAGGTCCCTTCAATGTATTCTGCCATAAAAAAGGACGGCGTCCCACTGTACAAGCTTGCCCGCAAGGGCATTGAAACGGAGGTTTCGGCCCGCAAGGTAAATATTTACGATATATCCCTAGAATCTTTTACCGCAGCGAAGGACAGCGAGGACGGCCTTCCAAGGGCTGTAATCGATATGACCTGCTCAAAAGGTACGTACGTAAGATCCGTCTGCAATGACCTTGGCGAAGCCTTGGGTTGCTTTGGCGTAATGTCTGCTCTTTGCAGAACGGCCTACGGCAATATGACGGTAGACGAGGGTGTGACCCTTGAAGAGCTTTCGCAGGCGGTGTCAGAGGGAAATGCCGAAAAGTATATTTTGCCCTTGGATTGGGTTTTACAGGACTTCCCGAAGCTGGAGCTTTCAAAAAAAGACACCTTGCGATATACCCAAGGGAAAGCGGTTTTTGCGGAACGGTCATGCTTTGGCGAAAGAAAAGTGTCAGAGGGCGACGAAATTGCCCTTTGTTACAGGGGCAAGGTTTTTGCGGTGGCAACGGCAGAAATTTCTGAGGAAAAGATATTACTTAAGACAAAAAAGTTTTTTGGAGTTGATATTTAGATGAAGGTTTACGGCTGCGTGCATTTTGCTGACAATTTCATAAGACCTGAGAAGGGTATCGGTGTGGGCCTCGGCAATTTTGACGGCCTGCATCTCGGCCACGCATCTCTTATTGAAGAATTGATGCGTAAATGCGCCGGAAAGGGTATTCCGTCCCTTGTGTACACCTTTGCAAATCACCCGAATAACGTGCTGTTTCCTGAAAAACCAACGAAGCTTATTGTAACGAACACACAGAAAGCGGCGCTTATGAAGGAAAAGGGCGTTGACGGCGTGTACTTTGAACATTTTGACAAAAAGTATGCCTGCGCCACACCCGAGCAATTTGTGAAAGAAATATTGGTGGAGAAGTTAAATGCCAAGGTGGTTGTGACAGGTCACAATTATTCCTTTGCCCACAGGGGCAGCGGAACTCCTGAAATTCTTTCGGACCTTGGAAAAAAATACGGTTTTGAAACGGTGGTAATTCCTCCTGTGACCATTGACGGGGAAACTGTTTCCAGCACACTTCTCAGAGCGATTATAAACAGCGGAGACGTGGAAAAATATCCTTTGTACACGGGACGGCGTTATTCTATGCCGGGAATCGTGCAGCAAGGCCGCCAGGTAGGAAAATCTCTTGGCTTTCCCACCGCCAATATATTGCCCCGGGAGGGCTTTGCACTTCCTGACAGCGGTGTTTACATAACGGAAACGCTTATAGGAGGAAAGCTTTACGGAGGCATAACAAATATCGGAAACAACCCCACCTTTAATCTCACAAAGACCACGGTGGAGACCCATCTGTTTGATTATTGCGAATGCCTTTACGGCCAGAGCATTGAGGTGTTTTTCATAAAGAGAGTCCGGGGCGAGATAACTTTTAATTCCCCTCAGGAGCTTTCTGCAAGGGTAATGCAGGATATTGAGGACGGCAAGGCATTTTTTAGCGGCCGTTGTGATTGACTAATTTTGCCTGTGTGGTAAAATAATAAGAGAACCTATAAATTTGGAGGTAACGGAATGTTCGGAGGCGCTTTTTCGGCAGCATTGACAGCCACGTTGGTTGAATTTCCGAAGCTGGGGCTTAAATTTAACGTAGATCCTTCCATAACTGTTTTCGGAAGGGATATATATTGGTACGGCATTATTATATGCCTGGGCATGCTGATAAGCATTTTTCTCGGCCTAAGATTCAGCGAGAGATATGCCTTGGATAAGGATAAAATACTTGATTACGTAATCTGTGCAGTTCCTTCTGCCATTGTGGGAGCAAGACTTTATTACGTGATTTTTTCCTGGAGCGACTACAAGGACAACTTCTGGGACGTGTTTAAAATCTGGGAGGGCGGCCTTGCCATTTACGGCGGTATTTTCGGCGCGCTTCTTGCCATATTTATTATGTCGCGCTTTAAGAAAGATAAGTTTTTCCATCTTATAGACTTTGCCATTCCGTATATTATGCTGGGACAGGCAATCGGTCGCTGGGGAAATTTTATGAATCAGGAGGCTTTTGGCACCAATACGAACCTGCTCTGGGGTATGATAAGCCCTAAGACCACTGAATACCTTACCTGGCTTGCAGAAAGCACGGGGGCAGCGGTAGACCCTTTAAAGCCCGTACATCCTACGTTTTTGTATGAGTCGCTGATATGCCTTGCAGGTTTTATTTTCCTTGTTATTTACAGGGCCAAGCTGCAGAAAAATTACGGTGAAGTGACGGCGCTTTATATGTGCATTTACGGTGTGGCAAGGGCGTTGATTGAGGGCCTCAGAACGGATTCACTGATGGTGAAGATAGGTTCTGTTGATATAAGAGTATCACAGGTGTTGTCAGTGGCGCTTATAGTTTTAGGCATTGCGCTGTATATTGACTCAAGGCTTAAAGGTCAGAAAGCGGTCCTTCTTGTGAAAAATAAAGAGGGCATATTGGTGCCGAGAGACGGTGAGGCAGATGATGAGGAAGATGATGCTCCCAGCTCTCTTGCCGAAGTTATAGAGGCAATGGCAGAAGAGGAAACCGGAAAGGTGACTGACGAGAGTCAGGAAAACTGATTTTAGAAAAAGAAAGAAACGGGTATGAAAAAGTTAAGTAACGTGACGCTGGAACACAGCAAAAAGGCTGACTACTTTCAGAGATTTGACTACTTTTTATTGGTGGCGGTCCTGGCGGTAACGGCTATCGGTCTGGTGTTTCTGAGCAGTGCTCAATATGACAGATACGAGGATCATGGCGAAAAGGCCATGCTGGTGCAACTTGTAGGTCTTGCTATCGGAGTTGTGCTCTGTATCGTTATGACCTTTTTTGATTACCGCACGTTTAAAAAGATATATATTCCGTTCTATGCTTTTAATATATTGCTGATGGTGGCGGTTTTTCTCCCCGGCATAGGTATTGAGAGCGGAGGAAGCCGAAGCTGGCTGAATTTAGGGTTTACCACGTATCAGCCTGCAGAGATGATGAAGCTTGCAATGGTAATATTTGTGAGCGTTCAGATGGAAAAGGCCAGAAAAGAGGGCATGACCAAGAAAAACGCGATTCTTATATTGGGCGGCTTTCTGGTGCCTTTGGGTCTTGTTTTTCTCCAGAAGGACCTTGGTATGGCCATTGTTTACGTTTTTACATTTCTGGTGCTGATTTTTGTGGGAGGCATAAAGCTCAGATACCTTGCAGGCGTTCTTGCGGCAGGCTGTGTGTTGTTGCCCTTCGTGTGGAAATTTTATATGAACGGTACCAGACGAATAAGATTTCTGGGATTTCTTGACCCGAACAATGAATTGTACTTTGACTACACTCTGCAGCTGAGGCGTTCGCTTTCTGCAATAGGTTCCGGCGGCCTTTTCGGCAAGGGTCTGGGCGAAGGTCCTATGAACACCGATAATAAAATACTGGTAAAACTGACGGATATGATCTTCACGGTAATATGTGAAGAGGGCGGCTTCGTAATTGCCAGTATCGTGGTTCTGATGTTTTGTATCATATTGGGACGTATGCTCTATATTTCCCAAAGGTCCAAGGACTATTTCGGCAAATGCGTTTGCACAGGCGTTTTTGCAATGTTCTTCATCGTAATATTCCAGAATCTTGCAATGAACGTGGGGCTGATGCCTATTACGGGTCTTGCATTGCCCTTTATGAGTCAGGGCGGTAGCGCAATGCTTACGAACTACATTGCCGTGGGAATGGTAATGAGTATTTCAATGAGAAGAGAAAGAGGATTTTTTAATGACTGAAATGTTTGGAAAATTTATCAGAGAAAATTACGGAGTAAGAGAAGATATATACAGGCAGGGTCAGGAGGTCGAGGCAGGCCTTGAGGAGACCTTTAAAAGAATTGACGCAATAAGGGACTACAACCAGATCAAAGTGCTTAAGGCAATGCAGGACGTGGGTATTGCGGAGCGACACTTTGGCGGCAGTTCAGGATACGGATATGACGACATTGGCCGCGATGCCATTGACGAGGTGTATGCAAAGACCTTCGGAGCAGAGTCTGCGGTAGTAAGAAGCCAGATTGTTTCAGGTACTCATTGCCTTTGCACCGCTCTTTTCGGCGTGTTAAGGCCGGGGGACGAGCTTCTTGCGGTTACGGGAAAGCCCTATGACACGTTGGATACCGTTATCGGTATAAGACCCGGAAACGGTTCTCTTAAAGAATTCGGCGTAATTTATAAGCAGGTGGATCTTAAGGAAAACGGAGAGCCTGACTATGATGCAATATATGAGGCGGTAAACCCTAAGACTAAGGTGGTTTTGGTTCAGCGCTCAAGAGGCTATTGCTACAGACCTGCAATGACACTTGCCCAGATACAGAAAATTTCTGAGACGGTAAAGAATAAAAACAAGAGCACATTGGTTTTCACCGACAACTGCTACGGCGAGTTTGTGGACGTAAAAGAGCCTACCCAGTGCGGAGCGGATTTTATGGCGGGTTCACTTATTAAAAATCCCGGCGGCGGACTTGCCCTCAGCGGAGGCTACATTGCAGGCCGTGAGGACATTGTGGATATGTGCGGAGAAAGAATTACTGCTCCGGGTCTTGGAAAGCATCTGGGCGCATCTCAGTTTGCTTGCAGAAATATTTTGCAGGGCTTCTATTTTGCCCCTCATATCGTGGCGGAGAGCCTTAAAGGCGCTGCTTTTGCATCTGCAATGGTGGAAAGAGCAGGGATTGAAACTTCGCCTAAGTCTACAGACGTGAGAAGTGACATCGTACAATGCATAAAATTCAACGACCCTGAATTGATGAAAACTTTTTGCAGAGCAATTCAGGCAGGCGCGCCGGTTGACTCCTTCGTAATTCCTGAGGCGGCAGAGCTTCCGGGATATGACGACAAGGTTATTATGGCGGCAGGCGCTTTTGTTCAGGGCTCCTCAATCGAGCTCAGCGCAGACGGTCCTATGAGAGAGCCGTACATTGCGTATATGCAGGGAGGTCTTACCTACGCAAACGTCAAGCTTGCAGTCCTTATTGCAATGCAGGAGATAAGTAAATTGATGTAATATTTACAAGAGGTTCAAAAGATGAGTGACAGAAGGACTATCGACTTTACCGCAGAACGAAACAAGAGGCGGGGAATAGAAGAACAGGGCGCCGACATCGGAAACGTGCCGGACTATATGAAAATTTTGTACGGAGAAGATGCGGTTGATCACATGGACGACGGTGTTTCATCCTTTTTTGACGAAGAGGAAATTGAAGAGCCTGTTGCCCCTGTTTCCGTGCGCCCTTATAAAGAACCTTCTCAGAAAAAAAAGAAGCAGCTCTACGGCGTACAGGAAACCGATTTTGACGATGATGAAGATGTTTTCGACGGTCTCGGCGAGGGCGAGGAAATAGTATTCGGCGGAAAAAATAAAGGCGATGAAGGGGTTTCCGGAGAAAAAAAGAAAAAGGTCAAAAAGACTAAGGAAATCTCTGAAAAGAAAAGAAGACGCATGGAAAAGCGTCTGGAAAAGAAAAAAAGAGACGATGAACGCCTTGAGAGAGCCATTAACGAGCCTATGGTAAGAAAACACATGGGGGACAAGGAGAGAAACAAGTCTGCCGTAAAGGGTATTGCAGTTGCAGCTGCAGCGGCGGTGCTTATGATTGTCCTTGCGGTGGTTTCCATTATCGGCGTTTCACGGAATTCGACTTATAAGCTTTCTTACATCAGCGAGGGCGAAATTGTAAAGACCGGCAGCGGCGAGGCCTGCTTCATAAGGACGGGAGACGTACTTGAGGCAACTGCGGAGGGTGTTTTTGTGCCTAACGTCAATGAAGGCGACAAGGTTCCCGCAGGCTACGTGGTGGGGTATATTACCGACGACGATTACGTAAACGACGTGATTAAACTGAGAAATCTTGAAAAAGTGATATTATCGATGCAAAACATGGAGGGCTTTGTAGGGGCTGTTGACCAGTCTGAACTGGAGTCTGCAGAGGCACAGATTTTATCCTTGCGAAAGAAATTGTCAGACATGGCCAAGGAAGGTCGCTTTGAAAACGGCGGAGACCTTATGGTGCAGCTTTCTGCGGCGCTTAACTATAAAAATCAGCTTATCATAGAGGCTGAAAGCGGCGAGGCATCCGTAAATTCCTTGCAGCAGGAGAGAAGAGAGCTGGAAAAGAAGCTTTCCTCTAAAATGGTGCCTGTAGAGTCTCAAATTGCAGGCGTGGTGTCCTTTAACATAACAGGCAGTGAGTATGCGGAAAATAAAGTCTACCCCAATATCGAGAATCCGGCGGAAGGTTTTACAGTGAACACTTCCGGAATAAATAATACTGCGCAGTACGTTGCGAATACGAAGGTGCAAAAAGGACAGTTCGTTGCAAGGGTAATTACTTCACAGGACTACTATATTGTGATGACTACCAAAGAGGATTACAGCACCTACGCAGGACGAAAAATAACGCTTACATCAGGCGACGGACACTTCAGCGCCAAGGGAACTATATTGTCGGTAGAACAAGGAAACGGTACAGAAAACACTATTACCGTAAAGACCAACCGTTCCTTGGTGGAGAGCCTTGCAGGCGTTCCCACGGTATCCTTTGAGATTAGCAGAAACACAGGCTATTGCGTACCCCTTACCGCCCTTAATGACTGGGATAAGCCGGCTCATACGGCAAGACTTGCGGTGGTAAGAGCGGGTATTGTAAGGTTTGTGTACGTAACAGTTGTTGATCACGATGATGAGTTTGCAATTATAAAGAACAACGTGTATTCGGATTCGGACGTATATTACGGAGATGAATTGACAGAAGACGAGCAGGAGCCTTTGTTCAAGGCAAACGACTGCTATATTGTCAATGCAGGAAGGGTTAAGGAAGGACAGGTTATAACGGAATGACAGAGCTGGAAATAAAGATTGCTGACAATCTGAAAAGCATAAATGAGAGAATAGCAAAGGCTGCTGAGTCAGCAGGCAGACGGGCTGAGGACGTAAGGCTTGTGGCGGTATCAAAAACCGTAGGGCCGGAGGCTGTCAGGGCTGCTATCCTTGCAGGACAGAGGGAGTTTGCGGAAAACAGAGTGCAGGTTCTGAGAGAAAAACTTGAGGCGCTTCCCGATGAAAATATTAATTGGCACCTTATCGGACATCTCCAGACCAACAAGGTTAAATATTGCGCAGATAAGGTCTCTCTGATACACTCAATTGACCGGCTTGAGCTTGCGGAGGAGCTGGAGCGTTTTGCAAAAAAACACGACACCGAGGTACACGGTCTTCTTCAACTTAACGTTTCAGGGGAGGAGAGCAAATTCGGCCTTGATCCTGAAAAAATCAACGAATTTATTGAAGGGTTCGGAAAACTTACCAGAGTACATATTGACGGATTGATGACAATGGCGCCTTTTGGCGCAGAAAAGTCATATTTAAGGGAAATTTTTTCAAAAACAAGGGAAATTTCTATTGACATTTCTTCGCAAAATGTACATAATATTTCTATGGTGGAGTTGTCTATGGGTATGAGCGGCGACTTTGAGGAAGCGATCCTTGAGGGTGCCACTATCGTGCGAATAGGAACAGCCGTTTTCAGTTAGTTTTATACATGCAGAACTGATTATTGTACAAAAGAATTTTTTAAGTTACAAAAGACAAGGGAGGAAATTTTTATGGCAACTATGCACGGTGGATCCGGCAAGGGTATTGGCGGCGTTTTCAGTGGTATCAAGACATTTTTCGGTGATCTTATGAGCAATGAATCAGACCTTATCGGCCCTGATGAGTATCTCGAGGATTCTGTTGACGATACCGATCTGGTTATGGAAGTATCCGATACAGTTTATGATGCACATGAAGAAACTATTTTTGAAGAGTCCGGGGAGTCTGCGATGGTTTTTGCGGAGATTGAAGAGACAGCAGAGCCTGAAATGAAAGCAGAGGAAGTTAAGGCAGAGGCGAAGAGCGTAGAAAATAAATCTGACTCAGGTTCTTTCGGAAGAGCGTCTTTCGTAAATCCCGTTGAGTTTTTTTATACAAAGAAAGTTAATACGACAGAGAATAAAGGAGAAACAAAAATGGCTAACGAGACTAAAGTTGAGACACCTGCATACGGTACAGCTAAGAAAAGTGAGAGAGTAGGTTCTGTAGGATTTAACTACAGCCAGACAAGTAACGAAGTAAACGGATCTTCTGCAGGACGCACTTTTGCAGCTCAGAAGGCAGGATCTCCCGTTGGAACTATCGTTCAGTTCTTTGAGCCCAGAGACACAAAGCAGGCTGACGACATCTGTACTGTTCTTAAGGCAGGTCATATCGTTGTTGTTAATCTCTGCAACATCAGAGAAGAGAGCGACAAGATCAGAATTATCGACTTCGTAGCAGGTTGCTGTAAGGGTATTGACGCAAAGGCTCACACAGTAGCACCTAAGAGCATCTTCATTGCGGCTCCTAAGGGTGTAGAGCTCCGCAAGCCTGTTGATTATACACAGGAGGCTCCTGTTGAGAGTAATCAGGGCGCTCCTTTCTTCGGCGGACTTAATTTCAACGGAACTCCCGGCGGAGAGAGAAATATCAATTCTTTTGAGCCCAGAATCTGATAGTGTGAAATAAATTTTATTAGATGTTAATGACGCCGCAGACGCAGTCCTTGGGGACTGTGGCGCGGCGTTTGTTGTGAGGTCGTGTGATAATTATGAAGCAGACAAATAAAACAACTGTTGTTATGTACGTTATGTCCTCTGTAATCTCCTTGCTTATAGCAGCGGTGATTTTTGGATTGGCGGCGTTGGTATGCGGCAGTCAGTTCGGCGCATATATGAAATTGGTGTTTATACCCTTTTATGCGTTTTTCGGTGGGTTTTTCAATAACTTCTTCTTGAAAAAGTGCAAGTACGCACTGTTTATACCTTTGATAATATGCTTTCTTGCATATCTTATTTTTGTAAAATTATCCTTCTCTGTTTTCGGCTATTTTGTACTATACGCTGCGAACTGGGCCATAGGTGCGGCCATTGCATTTCTTGTCAGATCCTACAAAAAATAAAAAAATTGTTGACAGTGGCTTTTGGGTCTTGTATAATTAAGCCCTAGTTGAATAAAAAATGCATTGAAGGAAAAAAGTAACCTTGAAAAGTGTTTGCAGAGAGTCCGTGGCGGTGGAAACGGATAATGGTGATCAGGGCGAACTCGTTCCGGAGCATCCTGTACGAAGAGCTTTGCTTGTGTAGGACAGGACGTTGGGCAGGCGTTAACTGCGCTTTGAGGGAGTTGCTTGGCTTTTGTTTCCCGTAAGATTTGGAAAGTCAGTCGACTAATTAGAGTGGTACCGCGTAGAAAAGAAATCTTCGTCTCTATATTTATATATAGAGACTTTTTTTATTGAAAAAAAGAAAGAGAAAGGCATTTTGGAGGTAATAAAATGAACCCGATTTTTGGTGAAAAGGACAACAGTTTGATAAATATGACGTTGGGCGACCTGCTTGACAGGACCGCATCTCTTTATCCTGACGTAGACGGCGTTGTTTACGCAGACCGTCCTTTTCGACTTACATATAAAGAGTTTAAAGAGAAGTGCGACGAGGTTGCAAGAGGTCTTCTTGCTATCGGCGTAAGAAAGGGCTGCCACGTAGCTATCTGGGCTACAAACTACCCTGAGTGGATACTGTTGATGTTTGCAACTGCGAAGATCGGCGCGACCCTCGTTACCGTAAATACAAACTACAAGATTTTTGAGGCGGAATACCTTCTGAAGCAGTCCGATACAGACACGTTGGTAATGATGCACGGTCTCAAGGACACTTGCTACACGGATATCATTAACGAGCTTTGTCCCAATCTTAAGGACAGCGCTCCGGGCCAGCTTGTGAACCCCGACCTGCCCCGTCTCAAGAGAGTTATCTACATTGACAAGAAAGAGGAGACTCCTGCAGGTATGTACCACTGGTCAGACCTTTATGAGGAGGCTGCCAAGGTGAGTCAGGAAACCTTGGTTGAAGTACAGAAAAACGTTGTGCCCGGTGACGTTGTAAATATGCAGTACACCTCAGGAACAACAGGCTTCCCCAAGGGCGTAATGCTTACACACTTCAATATCCTGAACAACGGAAAATGTATCGGTGACAATCAGAAGCTTAGCCACGTTGACCGCGTTTGCTTGCCTGTGCCCTTCTTCCATTGCTTCGGCTGTGTGCTGGGAATTATGGCGTGTATTACTCACGGCTCCACTATCGTTCCCGTAGAGCGTTACAACCCCGTGAGAGTTATGGAGACCATTCAAAAGGAAAAATGCACCGCTACCTACGGCGTGCCTACCATGTATATTGCAATGCTTGAGCACCCTGATTTTTTCAAGTACGATTTTTCTACTTTGAGAACGGGTATTATGTCAGGCTCACCTTGTCCTATCAAGGTAATGCAACAGGTTGTAGACCTTATGCACATGTCTGAAATCACTATTCCTTACGGAATGACGGAAACTTCACCTGTGTGCACAATGACAAACACAGAGGACAGCATTGAGAAGCGTGTTTCTACGGTTGGAAGAAAGATGCCTTTTATTGAGGTAAAGGTTGTTGACCCTGAGACCAACGAGGATTGCCCTCCCAACACTCCCGGTGAGGTAGTTGTTCGTGGTTACTCGGTAATGAAGGGCTACTACAATATGCCCGAGGCCACCGCCAACTCCATTGACAGCGAAGGATGGTATCACTCCGGCGACCTTGCAATGATTGACGAGGACGGATATTTTAAGATTACGGGCCGTATCAAGGATATGATTATCCGCGGCGGCGAAAATATTTACCCCAAGGAGCTGGAGGAATTCCTTTATACCCACCCGAAGATTAAGGACGTACAGGTAATCGGTGTTCCCGACAAGAACTACGGTGAAGAGGTCTGCGCCTGCGTTGTGCTTAAAGACGAGGTCAAGGCAAGCGAGTCCGAGGAAGATCTCCGCGCAGAGCTTAAGGAATTTGTACGCGCCAATATCTCCCGTCACAAGGCGCCCAGATACATCTGGTTTATGGACGGCTTCCCGATGACGGCCAGCGGCAAGATTCAGAAATATAAAATGCGTGAGATGGCAGTGGTTGCACTTAACCTTGGAGATGCTGCCAATATAGAAACTGCATAAATAATACGTGATAACGTTATACGTGACAGGGGACTGACCCCTGTCACTTTTTTTGCGGTGACAAGGTGCCTTGATAAAATAAGCCCGGAGTTCATGATTTCATGAATTCCGGGCTTGTGCTTTGTTATTCAGAAGTCTTTATCAGAAGTTTCTATCAGAAGTTTCTATCAGCGCTCTTTTCTTGCGCCAAGGAGCTTCCTTATGCGATCGTAGTCATTGGCATGGGCTTCGAGGTAAAGTCTGTCTTCTTCGCCGTCACCTGTCTTGATTTCAATTATAATGGCATCCTGGCCAACTTTGACACCCTTGCCGTTGATTTTTGAAGGGTAGTTTGCATAAGAGCCAAAGGAAAGAACGTCGTCGGGATCGCACACCAATTCGCCTTTGGGATCCATAAAATCGCTGTCGTACACAACGATTTTTCCGTCTTCGCCGGTGATATAATATCTCTTCTTAGGCTGTGTCATAAGCTCGCCATAAAGGGTTATATTCTTACAAAGAATGTCGTTAGGGTTATTCTTCGTGTTCAGCTTACTGATAAGGTCGCGGATCGCGTTATTGTACATGTCCTTCTTCTGTCTGTTTTGCATAGGAGCAAGGACTCTTGTAAACTCTGCGGCAGGCATTTCCGCAGGAAGATCTGCAGGGAAAAGGCCTTTGTATTCTGCCTTAAAATCAAACTTTTTCGTGCCTTCGCTGTTTGCGTTTTTGTATGTTTTCAGCGCTGCAAAGTGCTTGTAAACTATGCGGATTGTGAGCAATGCGGCAACTCCTGCGATAATAAGCCAGATCATTTCAGGCTTTTTGCTTTCAAAGAATGCTGTCAGAAGACACATTACGACGATAATCACCATGCTGAGACAACTGAAAATCGTAACGGCAAGGTCGGGCTTTGTAATGATAGGAGCATCTGATGCGCTGTCGTATGCAGATGTAAATGAATTTTCTATAAGTTTTTCAGGACAAACAACGTATCTGTTTGTTTTTCTTTCTGTAATCATTGGCTTTAAACCTCCGTGAAAGTATTGCCTTGTAATTATATAGTAAATTTACTGCAAGGTCAACCCAAAAAAGAGAGGGTCAGAGGGGCGGAGCCGCGGCGCAACGGCCACAGGGCAATGCGAAACCGTTGCGCCACCAAAAAAGCCCAAAAGTCGATAACCAAGGGCTTTTTTTTAGTGAGTCAGGGGGCAGGCCCCTGACTCATTCCCCCTGACTCATTTGGCTATGCCCCTTGTCTCACCCGACTCTGCCTCAGGGCTTGTTTTTTGCGAAGACTGTGTTGCGGCCAGAAATTTCTTGTAATTTGCGGTGAATTGGATTATTATGTAGGGGAATTGTGCAGTATCCGTGTTGCGTTATGCAGCACTGTGAGATAGAAGGGAGAAATTCTTATGTATTTATACTCGATAATGCCCCTTGACGTAGAGCATGCAGACGAAATATGTGAGGATATAAAAAAACAGTACGAGACCGGTGTTGCCACCTGCGTGTTGTTTAAAATGACTTTGGTGCCGGAAGGAGATCCGCCGGCTGACAAGGCAGGTATTATGTCAGAGAAATTTGATATCTTCCGTGATAAACTGGCGGCAATGGGTATAAGCAGCGGCATCTTGGTGCAGGCCTCCATTGGCCACGGTTACAAGCTCGACAAAATGTTTCCGTTCCAGCGCTATACGAACCTTACCGACGGCGGCTTGGAAAACGTTTGCTGTCCCTATGATGAGAAGTTCAGAGAGCATTTCAAGGGCGTTATGAGGACTCTTGCAGAGCATAAGCCTGCAGAGATAATGGTTGACGACGATTTCAGATTGATATTCAGAGGCGGCAGAGGTTGCGCTTGCCCTCTTCACATGGCTGCTTTTAACAAAAAAGCAGGGCTGAATCTTACCCGCGAGGAGCTCCTGAGGCACACGGAAGGCACCGGCGAAGAAGATATAAGAATTACAAATATATTTGCAGAAACTCAGAGGGAGTCTATGATACTTGCCGCCAAGGCTATGCGTGAGGGAATTGACGAGGTTGACCCGAAACTGAGGGGAAGCTTTTGTGCCTGCGGTCCCGGCGCGGAGTTTGCGGCAGAAATCGGTGGAATTCTTGCAGGAGAGGGCAATGCCGCTGTTATCAGAATCAACAACGGTATGTATTCTCACCCCGGCCCCCGAGGCCTTAGCGACGCTTCCTTCAGAGCGGCGACCCAGATTACCGTCATTAACGGAGAGGCTGCTCAAAAAGGCATTAAGATTGATGCAATCTTAGCGGAAACCGACACCTGTCCTCAGAATCGTTACAGCACCGCCGCTCAATTTTTGCACTCCCACTTTACCGCCACAATTCTTGAAGGCGTAAAGGGAGCAAAGCATTGGATAACAAGACTTTCCGCATACGAGCCCATAAGCGGCAAGGCATACCGTAAAATTTTGTCAAAAAATCGCGGCTTTTATGAGAAATTGTCGGAAATGGCTCCGGAAATTAAGTGGCAAGGAACAAAAATCCCTATGTCAAAGCGCCCTGCCTTTGGCTACGCTACCTCACCTATCGGCACCGGCGAAGGCGGTTGGCAATATTGCACGCTTGAGCGACTGGGCATCCCTATGTACTTCTCTGCGGAGGAGGGCGGAGCAGTCTTTATGGACGGCGCTGCCGACTCAAGATTTACTGACGATGAGATGAGGGAAATGTTCAAGGGCGTTGTTGTACTGGCAGGGGAGACGGCAATGCGTCTTCAGGCCCGTGGCTTTGGTGAATATATGGGTGTGAAAATAGAGGCGTGGAAGGGCGAAAACGTCAGCGGCGAAATTTTGCACCTGAGCGGCAAGGATGTTTCTGCTCAGCTGAACTCAAGGAAAATTACCCCTCTTAAAAAAGACGATAATTTTATCGAAATGTCTTACGCCTACCACATTCCGGACGGCAAGACGAAAAAATACCTCTTCCCGGCTTCAACGATGTTTACAAACCCTGCAGGCGGCACAACGATTGTTTTTTGCGGAACGCCCAAGGCAGAGCTTCTTCACACCATTGGTTTTTCTTTTCTCAATGCTTCACGTAAGGAGCAATTTGTGTGGATGCTGAGCAAGCTTGGTTGTCTGCCGGTGTACTACCCTGAGGATGCCGAGG
Source organism: Clostridia bacterium (assembly GCA_017625675.1). Classification (GTDB taxonomy): domain Bacteria; phylum Bacillota; class Clostridia; order UBA1212; family UBA1212; genus RGIG8523. The sequence goes on from JAGAKK010000066.1 coordinate 15,525, forward strand.
TGTATCTCAAGACCGGATTGCTTCCCGGCGGCGAAAGAATTGTGGCGGTGTTTAATCTTGGCCTTGATCCTTTGGAGGAACTGCCCTTGGTATTTGATTCCCATGAGGCTGCTATAAAAAGCGTTTCAAGAATTACGTCTGACGGAAAGTACGAGTCTTGTGATTTTTCGGACACTTCCTTGGAGGGCGAAAAGGGTGACATTCAAGGCACTGTTTTTGTGAAAGTGCCCGTTAACACCATGGACCCTGTGATATTAATTGTTAAGTAATGATATAGCAACGCATTGAAAATGCCGCAACCGGTTTTACCAAGGTTGCGGCGTTTGTGATTTATAAGATTCGTTTTATTACCTCCACCGCTTCATCAATCGTTTCTACGGCTGTTGTGACGCGGTGCTTTTCATTATCGGGGAGAGAAATTCCTATGGAAAAGCCTGCAAATTCAAACATGGGAAAATCGTTTCCGCTGTCGCCTACGGCAATGACTTCTGCATCCGAGATGCCAAGCCGATTACAAAGACGGGCAAGTCCCTCCTTTTTGTTCACGTTTTTCGGAACGAAGTCGAAGGAATCGCAATGGCGGTACACGTTAAGGGGCGAAAGCTCCGCAGCGTGGCTGTCGATGAAGTCCTGAACAATCTTAAATTCCTCGGTGGTGACAGGGAAGGGCGTTACCCCTGACTGGTTTGGCTGAAACCATACGTTGTGGCCTAAAAGCTTGTGTAAAGACGAATTTACAAAAGAAAGGGCATCCCGGGCTTCCTGTGAAACCGGGAGAGAATAGTGCTCCTTTGGGGGCAATGAAACGCCGAAATCAATTACAGCGCCGTTTTCTCCTACTAAAATCGTGTCGGGAAGACCTGCCGCTCTCATAAAACCGCAAAGGTAATACGTGGGCTTTCCGGAGCACACCGCAAGGCGAAGACCCTTATCGAGAAAACCTTTAAGCTCGCACAGAACGCTTTGCGGGATAGGCTTGCCGAGGGGCGCCAAGGTGTTGTCAAGATCAAAAACTATCAGCTTGTACATCAATTTTTCAACCTTTCGGAAAAATCTGCCAGAGCTTCGGAAATTTTAATATTCTGCGGGCAGACAGCCTCACAGCTCTGACAGCCTATGCAATTATGCGGGTGCTTCTCCTCGGGCATTGTTTCAAGGCGCATTGACACCAGAAAACAGTTGCCGGAATAGCGGTGCTCGTTGTAAAGGCCGAGCAGCGTGGGAATATCCAGCTCCATGGGACAATTTGTGACGCAGTAGCGGCATGCAGTGCAAGGAATACCATTTGTCATCTCTGCGGCAATGTCGTACAACGCTGCAATTTCATTATCGTTAAGAGGTTTTTCGCTCTCAAAGGTTTCAATGTTTTCTTTCAGCTGCGTGAAATTTGACATACCGGAAAGTGTAACGGTTACGCCGTCAATTGCCTGCAAATACCTGAACGCCCAGCCCGGAACGGTCTCCTCAGGTCTCAGTTTCTTCAGATTGTCAATGTGCTTTTCGGGAAGAGTTGCAAGCTTTCCGCCCCTGAGAGGCTCCATTACCCAGATAGGGATGTTGAGTTTATTTAGAAGCTCTACCTTCGCTTTTGCATCCTGAAAATCCCAGTCAAGCCAATTTAATTGCACCTGACAAAATTCCATGTGCTCGCCGTAGGCATCAAGAAAACGTCCGGTGGTTTCAATGGTGCCGTGAACGGAAAAGCCCAGATGCTTTATTCTGCCGTTTTTCTTCTGCTCCATCAGATACGTGAAGAGTCCGTACTTTTCGTCGTCAAGGTACATATCAATATTGGTCTCGCAGACGTTGTGGAAAAGGTAAAAGTCAAAATACTCCATGCCGGTCTTTTCCAGCTGCTTCTCAAAAATTTCTTCAACCTTGGTCATGTTGTTTGTGTCGTAGCCGGGAAATTTCGTGGCAATATAAAAACTGTCCCGGGGATAATTCTTCAGAATCTTGCCCATAACGATCTCCGACATTCCGCCGTGATAGCCCCAGGCGGTGTCAAAGTAATTAACGCCCTTTTCCATGGCATACGCCACCATTTCAGCAGTTTTCTCTTCGTCAATCTGAGACTCCTTGCCGTCAATCAAGGGAAAACGCATACAGCCAAGCCCCAGTGCCGACAATTTCTTTCCATGAAAATCTTTATATATCATTGCGGAAATTCTCCCCGAAAATTGTTTTTAATTCCTTGTAAAGCCTTGCCACGGGAAAACCGACCACGTTATTGTAATCGCCCTTTATGCCCTTAACGTGCGCTGAGAAAACACCCTGAATTGCATAGCTGCCGGCCTTGTCACTGTATTCATTGACGGCAATGTATTCTTCAATCTCGCTGTCCGTAAGTTTTTCAAACTCCACGTCGGTGCATTCGGAAAATGCTTTTTGAAGCGTTTTGCCCTCTTTTTTATAAAGCAATGTAATCCCTGTATAGACCTGATGGGTTCGTCCGCTGAGCATTTTAAGCATATGCTTTGCGTGGGTCGGGTTTTCGGGCTTCCCCAATATCTTTCCGTCACATACCACAATGGTATCCGCACCGATAATGACTTGCTCTTCTTCAAGTTCCTTAACATCGTCAAGGGCGGCAACCGCCTTTTTCGAGGATATTTCGCACACTGCCACCGCAGGATTTTTCGAAAAGCAACTTTCATCAGCATCAACGCTGATACACTCGTAAGGCGCTCCGATATATTTTATAAGTTCTCTGCGCCTGGGTGAGCAGGACGCCAATATAAGTCTTATCGCCAAGGTTTTTTCCTCCCTTTTATGTTCTTTTTACTGTTACATATTATATATCTTGTTTTTCTCCTTTGCAAGGGGCGTGAGATAAACCAGGGGTGCACCAGGGGGACGTGAGGGTGCACCAGGGGTCTGTCCCCCTGGTGCATTTCAAAAACGTGACAGGGGTCTGACCCCTGTCACATAAACCCCTGTCACATAATTTTTCACTTGTTTTTATTGGCAATACTTGGTATACTCAAAGCGGTGTGTATTAGCATTAACGCATACAGGAGGATTTGATTATGTCAAAGAAAAGCATTGCCTTGGAAAAAGGCAGAAAATTATATGAAAAGATAATTGCAACGCCTGAGAGCGCGCCGGTGTCTTTTTTCTACGGTGACAGATACCATACGGGCCTTGGCGATTATACCCTTGTGAACAAGGAGATTACAGAGACGAAGAAGGGCGAAAAGGCTGTTTTCCGTTACAAGATGGATGATGCTCTTGAGGCAGTTTTTATCGTTGAGTATTGCGCCGAGTTCGGTCAGGTGGAGTACACCCTTTGGTTTGAGAACAATTCCGACAAGAATTCACAGCTCATCCGCGATATGTACTCTATTGATACTGAGTTTTACGGAGAAGATCCTATCCTGAGAGGCTGCCTCGGGGACCACGAGAATTTCTACGAGGGCTACGAGCACAACCTTAACAAGAATTGTAAATATTTTAAGTCCGATAACGGACGTGCTACGCATATTGTATTCCCTTACTTTGACCTTGTACACGGCGACGGCGGTACACTTTTCGCGCTGGGCTGGGCAGGCACATGGGATGCAATGTTCTCTACTCACGAGGGCCGCACCACGGTTCGCGCAAGAACCTGCCTCAACCTTCACGGAACGATTCTCCCCGGCGAGAAAATCCGTACCGGTCTTGTGGTGCTTCTTCCTTACAACGGCAGAAACGCTGACGATGCCACAAACCTCTGGCGTGAGTGGTACATGAAATATACCCTTCCCAAGGCAGATGCTGAGGGAAATCCTTTGAAGCCTTTCTCAACGGCAGGCTTTGCAAACGATACAGGAAAGCCTAACTCTGACGGAAGTATTTCCGAAGACCATACTACATGGAAGCCCACACTTGACAGACTTATCAAAGAGGACGTTGTGGCAGATTTCCGTTGGTTTGATGCGGGCTGGTATTTTGACCCCTATATGCAGACTGTTCCTGCAGACTGGTGGGGTACTATCGGAACATGGGAGCTTGACACCGTTAAGTGGCCTGACGGCTCTTTCCGCGAGTCCAACGAGGCTTGTCACGCAGTAGGCATGAAGGTTCTCACCTGGTTTGAGCCTGAGCGTGTAACTCACATTGAGGCCCTTGCAAAGAACTATGGCTTTAATCCTGAGTGGGTTGCTCCTCTGGGCGGCGCTACCTGCGCAAATAACCTTGGTAATGACGAGTGCCTCAAGTGGACTCTTGACCGAATTATAAAGATGATGGACGAAAATGCTATTGACATGTACCGCGAGGACAACAACAGCGACCCTGTCGGCTCATGGTGCGCATGGGATCAATACGAGGAGCAGCGCTACGGCGTACCTCGTTGGGGTATTAACGAGAACAAGTCCATTCAGGGTCACTACAAGCTGTGGGACGGCATTATCGAGTACTGCAGAAACAACGGCAAGTGCACTTTCGTTGACTCTTGCGCATCAGGCGGCGGAAGAAACGATATTGAGTCAATGCGCCGCGGTTTCCCTCTTATGAGAAGCGACTACGACAGAACCACGTCTGCAATGCGTCTTTCCCAGACCTCCACTTTCTGCAAGTGGGTACCTTATCACGGTTCATTGGTAAAGGAAACAGTAGGCCAGCTTGATGCAAGCAGCGGCAGCGGTGTTACAACCTACGTAAACAGAGCTTCATTGCTTCCTATTTACAACCACTGCGAGGGCTACAACCAGAACAAGGAGTTTGACTTCGATATTCTGAGAAGAAATATCAACGAGTGGAAGAGCGTAAACCATCTGCTCACCAAGGATTTCTATTGCCTTACACCTTGGCATCACCACCTTGACTCCTACGGCTGGACCGCTATTGCCTACGATGACAGCGAGATCGGCGAGAGCCTTCTCCTTGCTTTCCGTATGGAGCAGTGCTGGAAGGACAATTCCTTCACAGCGAAGCTTCCTTTCGCAGAGGAGGGCGCTACCTACAATATCGTTAACGAGGACACCAAGGAGAACTTCACCATGACCGGTAAGGAGCTTAAAGACGGCGCTCTTAAGGTGGTTCTTGACGAGCCTAAGAGCAGTGCGATGTTCAGGATTAAGAGAGTGTAATGTAATAACGTATGACAAATAATTGACCCCCTCGATTTATTTCGAGGGGGTCAAATTAATGCTATTATTATTTCTTATTGCAATACGGAATAATATTCGGAATAATATCTGCTGAGTTTGACATTGTTCTGAATATTGTTGACAAGGTTCTGAAACAAGGGTATAATAATAACGTAAAATAATGTGAGGAGGTATCGTAACGATGGCGGATACTATGTTTGTAAAAGATGCTGCAAAACTTTGGGATATATCCGAAAGAAGAGTGTCTACCCTTTGCAAAGAAGGTAAGATCAAAGGTGCAAAAAAACAAGGTAAATCATGGATCATTCCCGTTGCTGCGGAAAAACCTGCGGATAGCCGCGTGAAATCAGGGGCTTATATAAAGAAGGCTCGTCCGGCTAATCTTCCGTTGCCTATCGGCATCTCTGATTATCGTTTGGCTTCTTCGGAGTATTACTACATTGATAAAACGATGATGATCAAGGAATTTATTGATGAACGTCCTATGGTCTCTCTTTTTACACGCCCTCGCCGCTTTGGAAAAACATTGAATATGGATATGATTCGTACTTTCTTTGAAAAAACAGAGGAAGACACTTCCGTATATTTTAAAGATAAAAAGATTTGGTCCTGTGGCAAAAAGTATCGTGATTATCAGGGAAAGTATCCCGTTATCTTTGTGACGTTCAAAGATATTAAGTTCAACACCTGGGAAGAAACGTTTGATGGTATTAAAGAAGTGTTTTCCAAAGAAGCAGCTCGCCATATCGAGCTTCAAAGTTCAGAAAAGTGCAATGAATATGAAAAGAAAGCTTTTGATAATTTGTTATCAGGTGACATAAGCGAGGTGGAGCTTTCCGGTGCTCTTCTCAATTTGTCAAGCATGCTTCACAAGCATCATGGCACTGCACCAATCATTATTATCGATGAATATGATATTCCCATTCAACAAGGTCATATGAAGAATTATTACGATAAAGTCATTCTTTTTATGCGTAATCTTTTCTCCGGCGGACTTAAAGACAACAGGCATTTGTCTTATGGATTCTTGACCGGCATTCTTCGTGTTGCAAAGGAAAGTATTTTCAGCGGCCTTAATAACCTTACTATTCATTCTGTTCTGGACAATAAATACAGTTCTTACTTTGGTTTTACTTCCGAGGAAGTAAAAGAAATGGCAGCATATTATGGTGTTTCTGATAAATATGACGAGCTTTGCGAATGGTACGACGGCTACCGCTTCGGCAAAACTGAAATCTTCAACCCATGGTCTGTTATTAACTATTTTAACAATGAGTGTGAGCCGAGAGCCTTTTGGCAGTCTACAGGAAGCAATGATATTATCGGTGAAATCATTGCTGAAGCGGATAAAGAAATTTATAAAAAACTGACTTCACTCGTCAATGGCGAAACCTTTACAACTTATATTGATACAGGGGTAATTTATCCTCAAATTAAGAACAATCCCTCAACTATCTACAGTTTCTTGTTGGTTGCGGGTTATTTGAAAGTACTTAACACAACTCCGGCTTTCAACGGTGACTTTATGTGCGAAGTTGCATTGCCTAACAGAGAAATTTCGCTTGTGTATCATAAGGAGATTTTGCAGCAGCTTAATAATATTATTCCTCAACCCACCGCCATTTCCATTCAAGAGGCGATTTTTTCAGGCGATAAGGAAAAATTTCAAAAACTGATACAAACTCTGCTCACTCAATCCGTAAGCTCCTTTGATATTGCAGGAGAAAACTTCTATCACGGTTTTATGCTTGGCCTGTGTGCTTTACTAGGCGGTTCATTTATTTCGTCTAACAGAGAGTCCGGTGACGGCAGATATGATATTCAACTTAAGCCAATAAAACAAAATCTGCCGGGTATTCTAATTGAATTGAAGGCTGAAAAGGATTGTACGGAAGAACAACTTAAAAAGTTATCTGAAACGGCCCTTAAGCAGATTGTTGATAGGAAATACGATACCGAGATGACCGCTGCAGGAATTGAAACCATTTATAAATACGGTGTAGCTTTCAGCGGCAAAAAGGTCGAAATAACAGTTGGGTAGATTAAAAATTTAACAATAAAAAGAAATGCTTTTACACACAAGGAGGGCCCCTATGAACAACCTGAAAAATCCGGCGGAGACGCTTGCGGAGCTTAACGAAATATTTGAAAATCCCGGAGCGGAGTACCGCGGCAAGCCCTTCTGGTCATGGAACGGCGAGCTTGAAAAGGATGAAGTGCTGAGGCAGATCGAGATAATGAAGGAGATGGGCTTCGGCGGATATTTTATGCATTCGAGGTCAGGGCTTATTACCGAGTATCTGGGAGACCGGTGGTTTGAAATCATTAACGCCGCCGCCGATAAGGGTGAGGAGCTTGGTCTGGAGGCCTGGCTTTATGATGAGGACCGTTGGCCCTCGGGAAGCGCCGGAGGTATTGCCAGCCGTGATGAAAAATACAGGATGAAATCCGTTTTCGTGTATGAAATCACCCGTGAGAAGTTTGTGTGGACGGAGGATGTGATGTGCGCCTTTGTTGCGAAACTTGAGGGCGTTAATATGGCTTGCTATGAACCCATAACCAAAGAGACTGACGTTATGGGTGATGCTTTTGAGGGGATGACGGTGCTGAAATTTGCCGTGGTGAAGGATGCCCCTCACAGCGTGTTCAACGGCGCTACGTATATTGACACAATGATGCCTGAGGCTGTGGACAAGTTTATCGAGGTGACCCATGATGAGTATGTGAAAAGGTGCGGGGATAGAATAGGAAAGTCTATCAAGGGCATTTTTACGGACGAGCCTCACAGAGGCGCTTTGTACGATAAGTATTATCGTGATGAGAACGGTTTTATGTGCAGTCCCGTCTGCTATACGGACGATATTTTTGAGGAGTTTGAGAAGCGGTACGGATATGATGCCAAGGGCAGATTGCCGGAGCTTTTTTATAAGAACAGTTGCAAGGGTACGAGAAAATTGAAGCACGACTATATTGACCTTGCCTGCAATTTGTTTACGGAGAGATTTGCAAAGAGGATAAATGATTGGTGCGAGGAGCACGGAATTACCTTTACGGGGCATGGACTTCACGAGAATGCCTTGATGTACCAGACGGTGCCCTCCGGCTCGTTAATGAGGTTGTACGAGAATATGGGAATGCCGGGAATTGACCTTCTCTGCGAGGAGGAAAATGCCTATTGGGTGGCAAAGCAGGTGCAGTCTGTGGCAAGGCAGCTTGGCCAGAAGTGGATATTGTCGGAGCTTTACGGGTGTACCGGTTGGCACCTTGATTTCAAGGCCCACAAGGGCATTGGCGATTGGCAGGCCCTTTACGGCGTTAACGTGCGTTGTCCTCATCTTTCCTGGTATACCATGGAGGGCGAGGCGAAGCGAGATTATCCCGCAAGTATTTTGCATCAGTCGCCCTTTTATAAAGATTACAATTACATTGAAACGTATTTTGCAAGGTTTGGGGCGGCAATGTCTGCAGGAAAGCCTCTTTGCGAGGTGCTGGTGCTGAATCCTATTGAAAGCATCTGGATGGGCAGCTATGCAGGGTGGTCAAATTGGATGGTCCACGCGTCCCCGGATGCCATTGTAATTGACGAGCATTATATGAAGCTTTTTGACTTCTTGCAGAGCAGGCATATTGATTTCGACTACGGAGAGGAGCTTCTTATGAAAGAGCACGGCAAGGTGTGCCTTGAAAAGGGCGAGGCGGTGCTCCGTGTGGGCGAAATGGCTTATCGTGTGCTTGTGGTAAGCGGTGCTGTTACGGTGCGTGAAAGCACCCTGAAACTAATTGAGGAGTTTGTGAGCCTTGGGGGCAAGGTTATTATCGGGGGCAATGGGCCTGCAATGGTTGATTGCGAGGAAAGTGATGCCTTTAAAGAATTGGCGGAGAAATATCCCGATAACGTTATTTGCACTGAGTTTGAGGGCGAGGCTGTTGAAAAGGCTATCAGACCTCTGCTAAAGGTGAATACAAGCGCCTCTGATACAAGACTTCGTACCCAGGCGAGAGTTTGTGAAGAAAGCGGAGCCGTTATTGCTGCGGTGATAAACCTTGACAGAAATAATGAAATTTCCGGGGCAACGTTTACCCTTGAAGGCGCAGAGGGTATAAAGAGCGTGGAAGAGTGGTCCTTAAGGGACGGCGGAAAGCGGGATATTACGGCGAAGTGTGAAATTTCTGAGGGAAGAATTATCGTCAATACTTCCTTTGACCCCTGCGGAGAGAGAGTATTCGTGTTTCTTAAAGAAAAAAGTCAGAGCACGCCTTGTGAAAAGAAGTTGCGAGTTGCAGAGAAGGGTATAATTGCGGAGGAACATATAACGGGTTATTCTCTTGACGAAAAGAACGTTCTGGTGCTTGACTTTGCGGAGTACAAATTCCTTGACGGTGAGTGGCAGCCTCCCACGGAAGTACTAAAAGTTGACAGGAATATCAGGGACGAGCTGAAAATTGAGCGAAGAAGCGGCAACATGCTGCAGCCTTGGTATGCAAAAAAATATGCAAACGATGTGTACGGTCCTCTGGAGCTTCGTTTTGAGTTCTATATTGATGAGATGCCCTCGGGAGAGGTTAAGCTGGCAGGGGAGAGACCTGAACTTTTTGAGTATGCAGTTAACGATGTGAAGCTTTCTGCAGACGGTGAGTTCTGGGTGGATATTTGCTTTAAGACGATGCCTGTGCCGAAAGAGGCTTTGAAGCTGGGTCGAAATGTTATTACTGCGAAAACCGTTTTCGGAAGGACTACCAACGTTGAGGCACTGTACCTTCTGGGAGATTTTGGCGTGAAAATTGCGGAACATGAGCAGAATGTAACAGTTCGCCACGGAGAGCAGGGTAAGGGCCGATTTTTCGGTAATGAAAAGCATATTACCGCCCTTCCTGAGAATATTGGTTTTGATAATCTGGCAAAATACGGACTGCCCTTCTATTCAGGCTGCGTGACGTACAAAATCAACAGCAAGGCGCTTCCTGAGGTAAACCCTCGCAAGGGCGAAAGGCTGTTTATTGGCGCAGACAACTTCGTGGGAGCGTTGGTAAAAGTTTCCGCAGAGGGCAAGGAGATTCTTCTTCCCTGGAAGGGACAGATGGCGGACGTTACCGAACTTTCCGGCAAGGATATTTCAGTGATACTTGTTTGCACAAGAAAGAACACCTTCGGGCCGCTTCACCTTGTACCTGCAATACCGCCCCACATATTGCCGGATCTGTTCGTAACTGACGGAGAGGCCTTCAGCGAGGATTACGTACTTATGGACAGCGGAATTTTCGGCGGCATAAAGTTTGAAAAGAGGGTGCGTGAAGATTAAAAAGGTTTGTATTTGCGGAATAAATTCACAATATATACATTCAAATCCTGCGGTTTACAGTCTGGCTGCGTATTATTACGAAAACAGCAGGTTTTCAGGCACCGACAAAGCCTTTTCCGTAACGATAAAGGAATACACCGTTAATGATATTATCGGCAACATTCTTCTTGATATTGCGGCGGAAAGGCCTGAGGTTCTTGCCTTTTCGGTGTACATCTGGAACGTGGAAACGGTGAAGAAGTTGCTGTCTGACGTCAGCAAGGTGCTGCCTGAAACGCAGGTGGTGATTGGTGGGCCTGAGGTGTCTTTCGGAACGGAGCATTGCGGCATTGACGATAATCTTTTCGACTTCGTGATAGAGGGCGAAGGGGAGCTTGCCTTTACGGAGTTTCTTGATACTCTTTCAGGGGAAGGGAAATTGCCACGGAAAATAAGGGCCGAAAGACTTCTTGAAATGGCTGAAATTCCTTTTATTTACGAGGTTTTTGACCTTGCAAGATTTGAGAACAGAATAATATATTACGAAACGTCAAGAGGTTGTCCCTTCGGTTGCTCATATTGCCTTTCAGGCGGCGACAAATCTCCGGTGAGATTTTTGCCGGTGGAGACAGTTTTTCGGCATATTGATTTTTTTGCAGAGAACAATGTGCCGCTGGTGAAATTTGTTGACAGGACTTTTAATTGCAATCCCGAAAGGGCAAAGGCTATCGTTGGAAAGATTGCTTCTCTTCCTGAAACGTGCAGGACTTGTTTTCACTTTGAGGTGGGGGCGGACCTTTTCGACAATGATTTTCTCGGCCTTTTAGCAACCCTTCCCAAGGGGCGGGTGCAGATTGAGGCAGGTATACAGTCCACCAATAACGAGGTGCTTTCAAGGTGTGTAAGGAAAACCGATAATAATCGTGTCTTTGACAACTTGCAGAAAATATGCAGTTATGGCAACATTAACGTGCATACGGATCTTATTGCCGGCCTTCCGGGGGAGAACTTAGACTCGTTCAAAAATTCTTTTAACGATGTGTATGCGTTAAGAAGTCATCAATTCCAATTAGGTTTCTTGAAAAGACTTCAGGGAGCGCCCCTTTGCGACACCGAAAAGGCTGATGGTCTGGTGTTTTCCGAAAATTCTCCCTATGAGATTCTGGAGAGCGCTTGTCTTTCTTTTGGCGAAATCACCGAGCTGAAGGAGGTGGAGGCGGCCCTGGAGCGGTATTATAACTCGGGTTATTACGTTGAGACATTGAAAAGAGTTGACGGCTGTTTCGGGACGTCCTACGAATTTTACAGAAGGCTTGCGGAGTATTTAAAAGGGCAAGGCCTTTTGTGGGGCGGTGTTTCAAAGAGGAGAGCATTTGACGGCCTTTATGAGTTTTGTTGCGGCGGCGTTAATGATGAAGCTCTTGCAGAAACAATGCTCCTTGACTATTTTTCCTCGGACAAGTCGGAGCTTCCCCCTGACAGCCTGCGCTTTGTGTGGAGGCATTCAAGGGCCTACAGGAACAGTGAGTCAGAGGTGTACAAGGCATTGAACATAGATGATTTTGCAGGATTTGGAATAAGGTACGTGGGCGGCAATGCTTACGTATTTGATTACCGCGGGAAAGACCCCGTTACAGGGCGGTACAGCCTAGGTGGCGTGGTAGAAAACGTTAAATAATTTGCTGAAAGGAGCAATAATGATATGAAAGTTTTAATGATGATATCAAATGGTTTTGAAGAAGTGGAGGCTCTTACAACGGTGGACCTTTTAAGGCGCGGCGGTGTGGAGGTCAATATGTGCAGTATGACGGGTGAGCTTCTTTTGCACGGGTCTCACGGCATTGACATTATGGCAAACTCTATCTGGAGCGAGGCTATGGTCAAGGACTACGACGAGTACGACGGAGTGATCCTTCCCGGAGGACTTCCCAATTCTCACACGCTCCGTGACGATGAAAGAGTCATTGCGGCTTTAAAGAAATTTGCATCTGACAGCAAAATCGTGGCGGCAATATGCGCGGCGCCGTGCGCCCTTGAAAGGGCCGGCTTGCTGGTGGGTAAGGAAGCGACATCCTATCCCGGTTGCATTGATGAAACTAAATGCAATTACCAGGAGATACCCACTGTTGTGTGCGATAATATCGTAACAAGCAGAGGCGTAGGCACGGCAATTGATTTTGCCTTGACTCTTCTGAGACTTTTTAAAGGACCCGAGGTGGCAGGAGACCTTGCTGACGGGATATTATATGAGGGATAGGGTATAAAAAGCGTGACAGGGGGCAGGTCTATGTCACGCTTTTCAATGTGTGACAAGGGGCATACGCACAAAACTACGGAAGTTTGTGTGGTATGCCCCTTGTCATCTTTTATTTTTTGTGACAGTGACCTGCCCCCTGTCACATTTTTATTTCTCTTGCGCCGTCGCCTATCTCGCATACGTAGAACTGTGGCTCGATACCGATTGCCGCCTTGTACTTTTCACCTACAACCTATTTGAAGTCGTCAATACGGTGGCGGTTTACGATGTTAACGGTGCAACCGCCGAAGCCGCCGCCGCACATACGGCTGCCGATACAGCCATCAAAATTTTCAGCGGCATCATACATTGCGTCAAGCTCGTCGCCTGTGGCCTCGTAAAGGTATCTTATGGATTGGTTTGCCTCTCTCATAAGCTTGCCGAAGCCCTGAAGGTCCCCTGCTTCCAATACTGAAACAGCTTTTTTTACTCTGTCGTTTTCATAAATAACGTGCTGAACACGGTTCTTGATGATGTTGTCTGTAAATGCTGCAGAATACTTCTCGAAATCGTCAGGAGTGTACTCGCAAAGAGCGTTCTTCACGTCGGACGCATTGACACCGCTTGCTTTTTCAGCCTCCTGCATCACGGAGAGACCAACCTCTACCTCGTGGCGGCGCTCGTTGTACTTAGAAGCGCCAAGGGCGTGCTTCTTGCAGGTGTTTGCAAGGATAAGGACGTTGTCCCCAAGATCAAGAGGAACGTATTTGTACTCCAGCGTTCCGCAGTTAAGCATTATGGCGTGGTTTTCCTTGCCCATACCGCTGGCAAACTGGTCCATTATGCCGCAATTGACGTCACAGAAATTGTTTTCTGCGCTCTGTCCCATAAGTGCCAGCTCAATGTTGTCAAAGTTTCCGCCGAAAAGGGTGGAAACGGCAATGCCTGTGGCAAGCTCTATTGACGCAGAAGAGGAAAGTCCGCTGCCGAAAGGTATCGTTCCGTCGAAAAGCATGTCAATTCCTTCAACTTTGCAACCTTTTTTTATAAGTTCTTTGATAACGCCTGCCTGATAATTTCCCCACTTGAGGTCCCTTGCTTTTTCAATGTCGTTAAGGTCAAAACTGTATATTCCTTCGAGGTCGGTGGCGGCAAGATTAACGGTGCCGGAAGTGCCGTTTTTTCTGATAGCTACCACGTTATCCAGGGTGAGCGCTGCAGGAAAAACGTATCCGCCGCAATAATCTATGTGCTCGCCGATAAGGTTTACTCTACCGGGAGCGGCAAAAAATCTGAGCCCTTCATCGCTTCCGAAGATGGCCTTGAACTTTAATTTTATATCGTTAATTCTGTTTTTCATAAAATTATTCCTCCGTAATTCCCTTGAAATTTTCCATAAAATAGTATATAATAAAACATGTAAACAGCACAAGTCTTTTTTGCGAAGGTGCGTGAAGGATTGTGTGTTAATGTGTGTTAAAGGCTTAGGTGGAAAAGATATGAGTTACGGTATAGGTGACAAAGTGGTATACCCGATGCACGGCGCAGGAATTATTGTTTCTATTGAGGAGCGCGAGGTTCTGGGCGAGATTGCGAAATATTACGACGTGGAGTTTCCCTACGGAAATCTTCGTCTTATGGTGCCCATGGCTAATACCGAGCAGTTGGGAATTCGTGACGTGATGAGCGCAGATATGATTCCCCAGGTTATTGAGCATATAAAAAAGGCTGGCGGGGAAAATATGAACCAGAACTGGAACAAGCGTCAGCGTGAAAATCTTGATAAAATACGTAGCGGAAACATTTTTGAGGTGGCTACGGTGTATAAGTTTTTGTATCTGAGGGACGCGGCCAGAGCTCTTTCTACGGGAGAGAAGAAAATGCTTACGAATGCGAAGCATATTCTGTTCAGTGAGCTGGTTCTTGCCAGCGGCAGAGAATTTGAGGAAATCGAGGCTATGGTTCTGGAGGCGGTTAACTCTTCTTCAAAATAGTACTATCCGAAAGGGATCAGGGATTTTAAGTATGGGTAAAAGTTATTTGGATTATGATAAGGTGACCTGGAAGGACGTTGTTCTACGTTATCTTAAAGTGTGCGGCCTTTCTTTAGGCGGCGCTTTGCTGGGTTGTATTCCGGTTATTGCCGTTATCAATTTTTTCGATTGGGAAAGTTATTTGCTCTATGTCCTTGCAGGCGTAGGCGCAATGGTTTTTTACGGCGTGTTTTTTCACAAGGAAGACCGCAGATGGTACGACCACTTCGGCATAGTTATCTTTGCGGCGCTGGGAACGTTGCTGGGCCAGATAATAAATTATATGATTTATTATGCGCCTCAATGGGTATCTCCTGCTTTTGAGAAGATGGGTTATTTTGACAGAACTATGAAGGCTTATTTCATTGACCCTGTGTTTGACGGAATATCTGCCGGAAAGCTTATGACAGACGACGGCTCTTTTTCTGTGTGGACAGTGTACTTTATATCCCTTGCGGTGGTATTGATAGGTATTTACGTAACCTTCCTTTTTGTATTGGCCAGCGACAAGCCTGAAAAAGATAATAAACGAAATAAAAAACATTGATTGATAAAACAGGGCGCAGACGAGATTGCGTTTTGTTTGCGTCCTGATGCCTCCTGTGGGAAAGTCCCTTGGGGGCATTATTGTTATATAAGAGAAAGGGATTTGCTTTGAGTTTAAAATTGATTTTTAAGAAGGCCGGGGAGGTCTTTAAGAAAAATATAGGTGTGATATTGGCATTGTTTCTTATGATGTACGTGCCGGTTGCTCTTTTGAACGGTTTTACTATGGTGAAGCTTGACAACAGCGCGAAGATTGACGAGGTCAATGAGAAACTGGAGAGAGATGATATTACCGAAGAGGAAAAGGAATTGGCAGAGGCCATTCTGGCAGACGAGTATGCAAAGCATACGGTATACCTTTGTGCGGTGATGGCTGTAAGTGTCTTGTCCTCTGCTTTTTCTATCGCAATAATAAAATTGTCTGCAGATAGTTCTGCAGGCTGTGATCTCAGAGCTCGCGGCAAGAAGGATGAAGAAGAGGTTGTGATTGATGCGGAATACGATATTGTGACAGATTCGTACGTATGTGACAGCGATGAAGAGAAAGACTATCAATATTATTTTTCAGAGGCAGTGAAATGTCTTCCAAGGTATTTCTTTGCTTTGATCTTTTCCGTGCTGATGGTTATGTTAGGTGTTTTTTTCTTCGTGATTCCGGGTGTTATTGCAGCGATAATTGCCGCTTTCGTGCCGTATACCATTGCTCTTACTAAATTCAGAAGCAGAGCGGCGTTTACGTTTTCATCCACAGTGATAGCGAAAAATCATAAACTTCTGACAATATACATCGTTTATATCATTGCCAATATGCTTCTGACAGAAGTTTCTTCCTTTGTTATGACAAAATTGGCGGTGGGCAACGTTTACGGTGAGTTTGCTGTCTTTACGGGAATTAACTGCGTTCTGTCCTTTGCAATGATAATTTTTACAATTGCGCTGGCAGTGGGATTTTCTTATGCAATAGAAAACTCTCCCCGGCTTAAGGAAATCGTTGCAGTGGGCAACCGATTTGAAGAGGAGAGAAAGGCTCGGAAAGAGCAGAATTGATTATTAATATTTGACTTTATTAAGGTATAAACCTTGGGCAGGCGCTGTGATGCCTGCCTTTTTTCTGTTTTTAGAGGCAATTATTTCAGGTATATCAGCAGGTTGTATTTTGCCCTGGCCTGCATAAACAATGGTGCCTGCAATTATTCTCACCATGTTGTAGAGAAAACCATCTCCCTCTACGTAAAGGGCATAAAGGTCGGAGCCGTCAGGCATAAGAAAGGGCGCATTGACCTTTTCAACCCGAATGTCAAAAATAGTTCTTTCTGTGGTCTTTGCAGAACCACCTGCGGCGCAAAATGCATCAAATTGGTGAGTCCCCAAAAGTCCTTTTGCGGCAAGCTTCATTGCGTCAAGGTCAAGGCTTGTGCCGTTTTTTATTGAAACGTGCCAGGCTCTGTTTTCAAGGGCCGGTACGGAAAATTCGCCGGTGTAGAACAAATACTTATAGGTTTTTGAAACAACGTCAAAACGTGCGTGAAAATCATCCGGAGCTTTTTCGGATCGATATACGCAAATATCAGAGGGGAGAAATTGCTTAAGTGCGTAGCAAATTCTTTCTGCAGGAATGCTTTCGTTGTCCGTGTGGAAGCTTGCGCAATACATGTCTGCGTGGACTCCGGCATCAGTGCGGCTTACCCCTATGGGCTCCACTGCCTCTTGACCCTCAATTTTTCCGGCAAAGTCACCGTAAAGGGCGCGAAGGGCCGAGGCAAGAGTTCCTTGAATGGTTTTAAGACCGGACTCCTTGCCGTTCATGTTTTGTATCTGCCAGCCGTGGTATGCCGTGCCGTCGTATCTTAAATATAATCTGACGTTCATAAAATAAGTTCCTTAACGAGTTTTTAGAGCATTGCCGCGCCGATAATGCCGGCGTCATTTTTAAGAGCGGCCCGTTCTATTTTTGTGCGGGGAAGCATGTTGCTGCCGTAGGAATACCTGAATACGTATTCGCGGAGAGGCTCCAGAAGGTATTCTCCCTCGTTTGAAATGCCGCCGCCGATAAGGATTATTTCAGGCTGGAAGATGTTAATATAATTTATTATTCCTTCGCCAAGCTCTTCAATATAGTTTTCAACTACCTGCGTAGCCACCTTGTCTCCTGCGCGCTTTCCGTCAAAAGCAGTCTTTCCGTTGATTTTATCAATGTCACCGGCGCACAATTCGTTAAGCATTGAGTCGGGGTTTTTGAGAGCCGCTTCCTTCGTATCTTTTATAAGCGCGGTTGCAGAGGCGTATGCCTCAAAGCAGCCTTTTCTTCCGCAATTACATTGGCGGCCGTTTCTGTGCGTAATCATGTGTCCAAGCTCGCCTGCAGCGCAGTTAAAGCCGTTGTAAATTTTTCCGTCGATAATGATGCCGCCGCCAACGCCTGTTCCAAGGGTCACTGCAATGGCAGTTTTATAATTCTTCGCCGCGCCTGAAACAACCTCGCCAAGTACCGCGCAATTTGCGTCGTTTTCAAGGTACACGGGAATATTCATTTTCTTTCCGAAAACTTTTCTGACGTCGAAATTTTTGTACGGAAGGTTGGGCGTCAGCACGATAATGCCGTTCTCTGCATCCACCGCTCCCGGACAGCCTATTCCTATGGACCTGACGTTATCCTCGCCAACGTTATTTTCAGAAAGAATATCAAGAACCAATCCGCACATTCTCTCGGTGATGCTTTCTGCCGTATCACCGGGCTGCACTGTAGGGACACTCTTTTTCGCAACAAGCCGGCCGTCCTCTGTAACAAGTCCTGCGGCAATATTGATACCGCCTAAATCAATTCCTATCCTGTACATACGCAAAATGCTCCTTTACGCAAATATTAACTGCATACATTTTATCAATAAAGGCCACGGATTGCAAGGTAACTTTTTGCGGAACCAAAGTGCCACCCGAATTTCGCAAAATCGTTTCTGCATAAGGCTTCAAGCCCGATGAGTCAGGGGGCAGGTCACTGACTCATTCGGGAAATAATTGACGAAAAAAGGGCGGTGGTGTTACCCTATATATACAACGTTGAAAAGCTGTGCACGGCATATTTTAAAAGGAGGTTTTATTTTGAAGAAGATATGGTTCTTGTGGGCCGCCCTTGGGGTGGTTGCGGTGTTGTGCGGCTTTTTTTCGCCGTCTGTAAAAGGTGAAAAAGACGTTGAACTGAAAAATAAAAACGTGGCAGAGCTTTTTGCTGACACGGAGTTTCTGGAGAAGTTTGCCGAAGAATATAATGCGGTTACAAAAGAGGAGGACAGGCAGTTTTCCGGGAAAGAAGTTGAATTCTCTTGTCCCGTTACGGTGTATCCTGAGGGACAGGAGGGTGTGTATATCGATTTTGACGGCGAAAACGGCTATATGGTAATTAATGACGAAAACGAAGTTGTTTCCTTTGAGGTGGCAGGAGATTATCCCGTGTACAGAAAGGATGAAAGCATTGCCAAGGGGCTTTCCTACAGCATCTATGACGGCTTTGTATATCTTGATGAAAATGGTGAAACGATAAGGGCGGAGGGTGTTTCTCTTACTGAGGAACTCTGGGAAAAATACAGCGGCGGAAAAGTATCTGAGACGGCAAAATCAAAGGCCGGAAACAGTGAAGGGGGCGAGATTTTCTTGCCTGATGAATACGTCCGGAAAAAATACGGCACGGGATATTCCCTTTATCAGAAAAATCATCTGACAGGGTATGATTATGCGGAGCAAAACGACTTTTCGATATATAACAAAAAAATTGGCGGCAATACCTACGGAGAGGGAAATTGTGTGCTGTCGTCTGTTTACTCGCTGATGAACTATCTCCGTCAATGCGGAAAATACCCTTTGCTGCCGAAAAATTACGAAACTGTTTACTTTCGGGCGGCAGAAGACAAATTTTACACAAAATATAAAGGACGTACTGACTACAGTATTGTGAAAACAAAAAATCTTCCGAAACTGTATTACAACGTGCGCGCCGTTGCCGTTAATGATTACGGATATGAAACGGGTGGTGTAAATCCTTTTGTAATTGATAAGCTTACGGAGAAGACAGGGAAAAAATTTAATTCAAAGCCGGATGCCACACATCTGGTACTGTGGTCTTTTGAATCGGCAATAAAAAAAGAGGTGGACGCAGGGTATCCAATTATATGGAATATGGCAAACAGCGCAGTTTACGGCAGCCACACAACGGTAGTTACGGGGTACAGGGTGTACAGGCGGCAGAAGAAGATATTGGGGATAAGGATCTCGGAGTACGTAAAGCTGGCAGAGCTCAACGATAATTGGAACGACTGCGCGGTGTACTTTGATATGGGGGACTACAAAGGGGTCGGGTCGTTCGTGCGGGTGAGATGAAAGTGCTGAAAACGAACTATCCCAAAATTAATTTTCTTGTGAAACTATATTTAAAAAACAGTTGACAATATCACGGTACGGTGATAAAATAACAACGAAAGGAGAAAGCAATATGCCGGTCCTGTCAAGATTTTACGGAATCATTATCCGTATGTGAGAAGGAGGAAAAATATATGTTTCACAAGATAAAAAACGTATTTCCTTTGGCTGAGTATCGTCTCAGCGTACAATTTGCTGAAGGGTGCACGAAACTATACGATATGAAGCCTTTGATGGAAGAATTTGATGTATTCAGGGCGCTGGAAGACCTTAATCTTTTTTATGAAGTATGTGTAGATACAGGCGGTCACGGTATCGTCTGGAATGATGATCTGGACCTTTCCTGTGATGAACTTTGGGAAAACGGTGCTGTGGTAGAAACTCCCTTTGACGGTCTTATGGCTTTTAGTGACGCTACTACTATCTGGGGACTTAATGAGAGCACCTTGCGCAAGGCCATTGCTTACGGAAAACTGATAGACGGAGTGGATGTCTGCAAGTTTGGAAAGCAGTGGGTGATTTCTATGGACGCTATGAGGCGTGAGTACGGAGAACCAAAGGATAAAAGATAATTTTTCTTTAAATAAGCACTTGACAAAATAAGTTTTGAGTTTTATACTGTAAAGGCTTTGACTTTTACATAAAGGTCAAGACCTTTACAGCTGTTTTGCTTGTTGGTACATTATCGGAGGTGATTTTCGTGGCAGACGTGGTTGAAATCAGTATGCTTTTCGATTTTTACGGCACACTTCTCACAGAAAATCAGCAGAGATGTATTGAACTCTATTACAGTAATGACATGAGTTTTGCAGAGATTGCAGACGAGCTTGGCATTTCCAGACAGGGTGTGTACGATTCCATAAAGAGGGGTCGGAACCTTTTGGAAAGTTACGAAGAAAAGTTGGGGCTTGTTGCCAGATTTTTCAGGACAAAGGAAGAACTAGAGAAGATTAGCACAGAATTGTCCCTTATTTGCGATTCTGAAGAGAGTCTTTCAGTAAAAGATGAGCTGGAAAAGGTAAACGAAAAGGTTAAGAGTATTGTCGGCGGACTGTAAACACGCAGAGGATCGAGATTATGATTTTTGGAAATTTAGCGGCGAAGCTGCAGGAATCTATGAAAAAATTCCGCGGCAAGACCAGAGTAACCGAAAAAGACGTTAAAGAGTTTATGCGTGAGGTGCGTCTTGCGCTTCTTGAAGCGGACGTAAACTACAAGGTCGTAAAGGATTTTGTAAAAAACGTTTCAGAGAAGGCAGTGGGCACGGATGTCCTTGAGGGACTTAACCCCGGACAGCAGGTTGTTAAGATCGTTAATGACGAGCTTAAAGAGCTGCTGGGCGGCTCTGACGCAAAGCTGAACCTTGGAAAAACTCCCCCTAACGTTATTATGATGGTGGGTCTTCAGGGTGCAGGTAAAACCACTGCTTCAGGAAGCCTTGCCCTGATGCTTAAAAAACAGGGAAAAAATCCTTTGATGGCTGCCTGCGATATTTACAGACCTGCGGCTATAAAACAGTTACAGGTTCTGGGAGGCCAGATACAGGTTCCCGTGTATGCGGCGCCTGAGGGCACAAAGCCGGTGCAGATTGCCAAGGAAGCGGTTGAGAAGGCTATAAGAGGTCTTAACGACGTGGTTATCGTGGATACTGCAGGACGACTTGAGATTGACGAACCTCTTATGGAAGAACTTGAGGCCATTAAGGCTGCGGTGAATCCGTCTGAGATACTTTTGGTTGTAGACGCTATGACAGGTCAGAATGCTGCCAACGTTGCCGTTACGTTTAACGAGCGCCTTGATATCAGCGGTGTTATTTTGTCAAAGCTTGACAGTGACACAAGAGGCGGTGCGGCATTGTCGGTAAGGTCTATGACAGGCAAGCCCATAAAGTTTGCTTCGGTAGGTGAGAAGCTTAACGAATTTGAAGTGTTCCACCCTGACAGAATGGCGGGCAGAATCCTGGGAATGGGAGATGTGCTTTCTCTTATCGAACAGGCTGAGAAGATGATCGACGAGAAAGAGGCCATTGAGCTGGAGAAAAAGATCAGACAGCAGACCTTTACTCTTGACGACTTTTTAAATCAGCTTCGCCAGATAAAGAAGATGGGCGGCGTAACGAAGCTTCTGGGTATGATGCCGGGAGTTGCCGGTCAGATAAAGGAAGAGGACATTGACGAGAGCAAAATGGTAAAAACTGAGGCCATTATCTGCTCTATGACAATGAAAGAGAGAAACAATCCTAACTTGCTCAATGCAAGCCGCAGGAAACGAATTGCAGCGGGTAGCGGTACTACCGTACAGGATGTAAACATACTGATCAAGCAGTTTGAGCAGATGAAAGAAATGATGAAAAAGCTCAACAATATGGGTCGGTCAGGCAAAAAGGGCTTAGGCGCTTTCGGAAAGAAAGGCTTTCCTTTTTGATTAACATATATGTTTTGACTGAAAAATTTTTGGAGGTGAATTTGAAATGCTTAAAATCAGACTTAGAAGAATGGGTGCAAAGAAGGCTCCTTTCTACAGAATAGTTGTTGCTGAGTCCAAGTACGCAAGAGATGGTAGATTCGTTGAGGAAATCGGAACATACAATCCCCTTGTAGACCCTGCTGAGGTTAAAATTGACCTTGAGAAGGCTGACGATTGGATGAAGAAGGGCGCTCAGCCTACAGACAAGGTAAAGTCCTTGATCGCAAAGGCAAGAGGCTAATCTTTAACAGGAGGAACTGTTATGAAAGAGTTTTTGGAACTTATTGCAAAATCACTTGTTGACGATCCTGAGAAGGTGACTGTTGAAGTGGTTGAAACAGAGAGAAACATTACCCTTAAGCTTTCCGTTGCCGAAGAGGACACAGGAAAGGTTATCGGTAAGGAAGGCCGCGTTGCCAAAGCGATCAGAACAGTTGTCAGGGCAGCTTCCAGAAATATTGACAAGCCTGTGTTTGTTGATATTGTGTAAGGGAGGATCTGCCGGTGATTGAGTATCTGACCATTGGCGAGATTGTGAATGTACACGGTGTGCGTGGGGCGGTGAGGGTAATACCTCTCACCGACGACCCGGCCCGTTTCAAGAAATTGAAGACGGCCCGTGTGGTTCACAGAGGCAACACAAGAGAATACGACGTGCAAAGTGTCCAGATTCAGAGTAAGTTTGTTATTGTGAAGCTTTCCGGAATTGAGGACAGAGATGCCGCAGCCGCATTAAGAGGCGCGGAGATTGAGGTAAGCCGCAAGGATGCGGTGAAATTGCCCAAAGACACGTATTTTATTTGCGATCTCATCGGGTGCAAGGTTATTGAACCTGACGGAAACGTTCTCGGTGTTGTGGATGATGTTTTTTCCACGGGCAGCAATGACGTTTACAGCGTAAAGGACCGGCGGGGCGGAAATATTATGATACCTGCCATTGCCCAGGTTATTAAAAACGTTGACGTCGAAAAAGGCGAGATAGAGGTTGAGCTTTTGCCCGGTCTTAAGGAAGTTTATCAATAAGCATCTGATAAAATGCGGCACTGCCACGAAAGGCGGCGCCGTTTTTTGTTTAAGCTTGTGTGTCAGGGGGCAGGTCACTGTCACATTTTTAAAAACGTGACAGTGACCTGCCCCCTGACACACCCTGTCACCCCCTTTTGACACACAATTAATATAAATTATTGAAGAATGTGGAAAATCGTTATATAATAAAAATATAATTATAATATATTACTTATCGGTGCAGGGAGGCACGGCTATGAAATTTACGAAAATGCAAGGCTTGGGAAATGACTACATATACGTTGATTGTATGAAGGAAACTGTAGAGAATCCTTCCGAAGTGGCAATAAAAGTAAGTGACAGACATTTTGGCGTAGGCTCTGACGGACTTATTCTGGTAAAAGCGTCAGACGTGGCAGATTACCGTATGGAAATTTATAATGCAGATGGTTCTGTGGCTGAAATGTGCGGCAACGGAATCAGGTGTGTAGGAAAATTCCTCCACGACAATGGTTACGTAAAATCTGACTCTGTTTCTATCGAAACAGGCGCGGGAGTAAAACTTCTGAAACTCATTATTGATGACAACGGTGTGTGCGTAGGGGCAAGGGTTGACATGGGCGAGCCTATACTTGAGCCTTCGAGAATACCGGTGCGCTCAACGTCGGAAAGAGTTGTGGACGAGGAACTAAAGGTTGGCGGAAAAAAATATCACATCACCTGTGTTTCTATGGGAAATCCTCATGCGGTAGTATTTGTTGACGATATTGACTCTCTGAACCTGGAAATTATCGGGCCTCTTTTTGAGAACAACCCGGTTTTCCCTGCAAGGATAAATACTGAGTTTGTAAAAATTGTTGACAAAAACACTGTAAATATGAGAGTATGGGAACGTGGCTCAGGGGAGACCATGGCTTGCGGAACAGGAGCCTGCGCGGTGGTTGTGGCATCAGTGCTGAACAAGCATTGCGACAGAAACGTTACCGTGAACCTCAGAGGCGGAAGCCTTAAAATCAACTGGGATGAAAAGACCAACCGCGTATTTATGGAAGGTCCTGCCACTACAGTTTGTAAAGGAGAATATTAATAATGGCACATATTAACGACAATTTTCAGAAGCTTCCGGGAAGCTATCTTTTTACGGAGATAGGAAGACGCGTAAATGCTTATTCTGCGGCGCATCCCGAAAAATCCATTATAAGACTGGGTATAGGTGACGTTACACTTCCTTTGCCCAAAAGCGTTATTGAGGCAATGCACAAGGCTGTTGACGAGATGGCGGTTAAAGAAACCTTCAGGGGATACGGACCTGAGCAGGGCTATGCGTTTTTGAGAGAGGCAATTGCCGAAAATGACTATAAAGCCCGGGGCGCAAATATTGAGCCTGATGAAATTTTTGTAAGTGACGGAGCGAAGAGCGATTGCAGCAATATCGGAGATATTTTCGGTATTGATAATAAAGTGGCGGTGTGCGACCCTGTTTACCCTGTGTACGTTGATTCAAATGCAATGGCAGGAAGAGCCGGAGATTACGTGGCAGAGCTTGGCCGTTGGAGCAATCTTATTTATATGCCTTGTACAAGCGATAATGGCTTTGTGCCTGAGCTTCCTGCGGCAAAGAATGAGATGGGTGAGCGCATTGCGCCGGATATGATATACCTTTGCTATCCGAACAATCCGATGGGTATGGGTATTACCCGTGAGGAGCTTAAGAAATGGGTGGACTATGCTATTGAAAATGAGTCCGTAATCCTTTATGACGCGGCTTATGAGGCATACATTACCGAGGACCTTCCTCACACTATTTATGAGGTGGCAGGGGCTGAAAAGTGCGCCATCGAGTTCAGAAGCTTCTCTAAAAACGCAGGATTTACCGGTACAAGATGCGGTTTTGCGGTAGTGCCCAAGGCGCTTAAAGTGCGAAACGGCGCAGGGGAGCTTGTTTCATTAAACGGTCTTTGGTCAAGACGTCAATCCACGAAGATGAACGGTGTTCCTTACATTGTGCAGAGAGGCGCAGAGGCGGTTTATTCAGAAGAAGGAAAGAAAGAAACCAAGGCTCTCGTTGACTATTATCTTGAGAATGCAGGAATTATCCGACAAGGCCTTGTTGAGGCGGGATACACTGTTTACGGCGGCGTCAATGCTCCTTACGTGTGGCTGAAAGTACCTGAGGGAATGACCTCCTGGGAATTCTTTGATATGCTTCTTGACAAGGCAGGCGTTGTGGGTACTCCCGGCAGCGGCTTCGGACCTTGCGGAGAGGGATATTTCAGACTCACAGGCTTTGGCAGCCGTGAGAACACCGTTAAGGCTATTGAGCGCATAAAAGCGCTTAACGCCTGAGTAAAGAAGAGGGAGCAGGGAAATGATATACGAATACAAAACCAGAGGTGTATGCTCAAGAAAGATTGAGATTGACACGGAAAACGGAATAATTAACAGCGTAAGATTTTTCGGCGGCTGCAATGGCAATCTTCAGGGAATATCAAAGCTTGTGGAGGGCCAGAAAATTGAGGACGTTATCAAAAGACTTGAGGGTATTGACTGCAATATGAAGGGAACTTCTTGTCCGGATCAGCTGGCGATGGCTCTTAAGGACCTGATTTAAAAGCGTTTGTCCGAGAAAATACGACTGATAGGGGGAGTGTGTACGTGGTGAACCTGCCGCGTCATATCTCCCTTTTACTTTTTATAAATTATATATTGAATTTACAAGGCAATAATGGTAAAATTATCACATAGTACGATTTTATCGTTTAGAAAACAAAGGAGAAGATGCGTTATATGAAGGGTGCTTTTCAGGATATTAAAAAAAGACCTGTACTGCTCATTTTTATTATGATCATCGGTGCGGTTATTTGTTTTGCCGAGCAGTTTAATTCGCTTACGCAGGAGTTTGGATCATTAAATAAATTATTTTCTACGGATTACGTCACACTTATTTCCGAGGTTGCGGGCTTTATTCAATCAAAAGCCACAGACCCCGGACTTATGACAGTTTCCATAGTTATTGCGATTGTTGCGGCTATAGCCTTGGCGGCTGTGTGCGGCGTGCTTTTTTCCGGCTTTGCATATACAAATTACATAACGGTTCTTGATCGTGTGCACGGAAACATCAGACAGGGGAAAAAGACCTCCCAGATATTTGTGGAGGGTATAAATAAACGTTTCGGCAAGATGACTGGGTTCTTCATCTTCTTTATTCTGGGAGCGGTTGCGGTTACAGGGCTTTCTGCTTTTTCCGTGATGCCTTCTGCATTGGCTGTGAAGAACGTTATTGCAGGCGATACCGGAGCTATTTTCAGTATGATATTGATGCTGGCGGTTACCGTGATAATTTTGTTTTTTGCCATAGTGTTTTTTGCTATGTATGTGTCGTTCCTTATGCCCAGCATTATTGCGTTTAAGAAGGGCTCTGTTAAAGTTGCGCTTCGTATGGTCAATGGTTATTGCTGGTATCTGATTCCCCGTACCGTGGGATTTTTGGCATATATGATCGTAGTGTCTTTTGTGATGTTGGCGTTTAATTTCGGAGGTGCCTCTACGGTGGGCGCTTTGACTGTGTTCCTTGCAAATTGGCTGCTTAAGTCAATCGGTCTTTTTGTTTATACTCAGTATGTGTTCTCTACGTATATTGCTATGAAGGACGATATGTTCGAGGAATGATATGTTTTTGCCCTTTGCGTTGCACAGAGGAGGCATTTCGGGCATAATTTAGTTATTGAAGAATTTTCTGAGCAGGTGTGTTGTTTTGAAGAAACTTGTTATTAACGGCGGGAGACCGCTTAAAGGCGATATAATGATCAGTGGCAGCAAGAACGCAGCAGTTGGAATACTGCCTGCGATTTTACTTGCAGGGGGGCCTTGTACCATTGAAAACGTGCCGGAGGTCTCCGATATAAAGATCCTTCTTGAGGTTCTTGAATTATTAGGCGCAAAATGTGAGCAGAACGAAGATGTGGTTACTGTAGATCCTACTGGCGTGTCGTCTTCTGTGGCGCTCTATGATAAAATTCGTAAATTAAGAGGTTCTTCCTACCTTATCGGCGCACTTCTGGGAAGATTCGGACGGGCTGAGGTTGCCCTTCCCGGCGGATGTAATTTTGGCCACAGACCCATTGACCAGCATCTTAAAGGCTTTAAGGCTTTAGGCGCTGAAATTACCGATGATTACGGAAAAGTCGTTGCCTATGCCCCGGACGGACTTCACGGCGCAAACATTTATATGGACGTGGTATCAGTAGGCGCTACCATAAATCTCATGCTTGCGGCATGTAAAGCAGAGGGACTTACCGTTCTTGAAAACTGTGCAATGGAGCCCCACGTGGTTGATGTTGCAAACTTCCTGAATACCATTGGCGCGAATATAAAAGGCGCAGGAACAAACGTTATAAAGATAAAGGGTGTGCCTACCCTTGGCAATGCAAAAATATACTCTGTAATTCCTGACCAGATAGAGGCGGGTACGTTTATGATTGCGGCGGCAGCTACGAAAGGCGACGTTACCGTGAGAAACATTATTCCGAAGCATCAGGAAGCTCTTACAGCAAAGCTTGAGGAAATGAACGTGGGTATTACCGAGGGTCCGGACTGGATCAGAGTGTACCATAAGGGCGATCTTTTGCCCGCTAACGTAAAGACCTTGCCGTATCCCGGATTTCCTACTGATCTGCAGCCCCAGATTGTGACGCTTTTGTGTCTTGCTGAGGGTGACAGTATCGTTACAGAGGCAGTCTGGTCCTCCAGATTTCAATATATAAGCGAGCTGTGCAGAATGGGCGCTGATATAAGAGTTGCCGATAAGTCTGCTATGATAAGCGGCGGAAGGCCTTTTAAAGGCGCATCCGTGAGATGTCCCGACCTTCGCGCAGGCGCAGCGTACGTTATTGCGGCATTGGCGGCAGAGGGACAGTCGAATCTTTACGAGATAAAGTATATTGACAGAGGATATCACCTTATTGAAGAAAAATTGAGAGCGGTAGGCGCGGATATATCCCGTGAAGATGCTCCGGAAGAAAATTTATAAGCAGAGAAAATTCATAGTACGATAAATAAAGAGATATGTTGAAATTTTGCAGTTTGTTCAGCGGCAGTAGCGGAAATTGCATTTTTGTCGGGAACGGAGAAACGAATATATTGATAGACGCAGGCGTAAGCGGAAAGAAGATAGAGAAGGCCCTTAATGAAATTGGGGAAAGCGGCACTTCTCTCACAGGTATTCTGGTTACCCATGAGCATCAAGACCATATTAACGGTGTGGGCATATTGTCCCGCCGTTTTAAAATACCCGTGTACGCCAATGAAAAGACCTGGGAGGCTATTGACCGGGAAAAACTTTTAGGGAAAATGCCTGCGGAAAATAGAAGGGTTGTTTCAGCAGGGGACACCGTAAACGTCGGGTCAATGCGTATAAAGTCCTGCAGAATATCCCACGATGCGGCAGACCCTGTTTGCTATACTATAAGCTCTGAAGGGCACAAGGTCGGAATTGCCACGGATATGGGTTTTGTAAGCGACGAAATCAAGACTATCCTGAGAGGCTGCGAATTAGCCCTTGTAGAGGCGAATCACGACGTTGAAATGCTGAAGGCAGGAAAGTACCCATACCAGCTGAAAAGACGAATTTTAAGCGATTCCGGCCATCTTTCCAACGAATCTGCGGCTGAGCTTGTGGCAATGCTTGCAAAACATGGCACGAAACGCTTTATTTTAGGCCATCTGAGCGAAGAAAACAATTATCCCAAGCTTGCTTACGAGGCAGTAAACTCAGTTCTGAAAATAAAGGGCTTTGACACGGAGAAGGATATTTTCCTGAGGGTGGCAGAACGTGACTGCCCCGGAGACGTTATATTGCTTTAAAGGGAGAAAATATGCTGAAAATAACTATCCTTGCAGTGGGCAAGATAAAAGAGAAATATATGCGTGACGCCATTGACGAATACGTGAAGCGTATGTCAAAGAATTACAAAGTCAATTTCATTGAAGCGCAGGAGCTGGACTCTGTAGAAAAGGAAGGAAGCGAGCTTTTAAGGCTTCTCCCCGACAATGCGTTTCCCGTGACACTTGACCTTGGCGGAAAGATGATAAGCTCCACGGACCTTGCAGATTTCATTGCGGACAATACCTCAATGGGTGTGTCGCATTTTGTATTTATTATCGGCGGGTCTGACGGTCTTGACAAAAGACTTGTTTCAAAAGCAAAACTGAGTATATGTCTTTCTAAAATGACTTTTACGCACCAGATGGCAAGGCTCATACTCTGCGAGCAACTTTACAGAGCGATGAAGATAAATAACGGTGAAAAATACCATAAATGATATCCGGATAACCTTATAGGGAGGTTTTTGACGTGAACAAGAAGAATTTTGTAATTCTGGCAGCTGTTTTAGGGGTGCTTCTTGCAGGCATCGTTGTGATAATTTTTGTTTTGAGTACTGCTGAAAAAGGCAATACCGGAAATGCGAATACTGAGCCCCCTTATCCTGTGGGGGAGACTCCGCTTCCCGAGGGCAATTACTTTGACGATTTTATGTGTATCACCGTAAATATGGGAGAGGACCCGGAAACGGAGAAGAACTTCTGTTGGCAGACTTTTTCGGAAAAAGAGGGAGGCATCCTCCAATATGCTGTCTGCAGCGGTGAGCCTTCCCCGAACGGCATTGCTTCGGAGGCTTTTGAAAAACTTGATATTAAGGAGAAAACAGCGGTTTCAGAAAGTGAGATGCTAATGATTCCTGCAGATGGTCAGTACGAATTAAGAGGTCCTGACCTTACGTCCAGGGCCGGATATATTCACAGGGTACACCTTGCAGGTCTTACGGCAGGCACGTCATATTATTACCGCGTAGGCGACGGAAAAGGGAACTGGAGCTCTGTGGCGTCATTTAAAACTGCCGGAGAAAACGAATCGGACTTTTCTTTCCTTTACGTGACTGATTCACAAGGCTTTACAGAGAGCGATTTTTCATTCTGGGGAAGGCTTATAAATACGGCAACGGCGGCCCACGAGGATTTTGATTTCATATTGAATCTGGGTGATGCTGTAGAAGACGGAAAAAACCAATATCATTGGCAAATGTTTTTTGATGCGGCAAGAAACGTTATCAGGAACAATACTTTTGTGAGCGTTGCCGGAAATCAGGACAAGAAATATACGATGACCCATTTTACTTTTGGCGCAGAAGATAACAGAACTGCCCTCGTTTCGGGATATTACTCTTTTGACTATGGCAACGTGCATTTCACCGTGCTTAACACAGGCGACGGCGACAAGGACCTTGACAAGACCCAGTTAAAATGGCTGGAGGCTGACCTTGAAAGCGCGGAGGGTAAGGAGAAAATTCTGCTTATCCATAAAGCGCCCTATTCTGATGCGAACCATTGCAATGACGCTGAGATAGTTGCCATCAGAAAACAGATTTTGCC
>JAGAKK010000067.1 GCA_017625675.1 Clostridia bacterium
CTGCACTTAATCGCTGTATGTATGCTGACATACGGCCTTTACATAAGGCTACACCACGTGTTTGCTCTCGTAATCGGTACAAGCATCGTTATCGTGGGATATTGGTTTGAAACTTTCTTCGTGACCAATGAATTTCTTTTCCCCTTCGGTCTTACAACGCCCGGGTTTATGTCTGCAGATTATTTCCCGATTTTCCCCTTCCTTGGCTTCTTCATGATAGGAACCTTTTTAGGAAAGACGGTCTATAGAAAAAAAGAAACACTTTTTCCGAAGGTCAATGAGGAAAACGTAATTATCAAGGGTTTGTCCTGGTGCGGCAAAAATTCTTTCTTCATATATCTTTTGCACCAGCCTTTGCTTTACGGAGGCTTCATGCTGGCAGAATATTTAATAAACTAATAATCAACAAACAAAAAAAACTTACAGGAGCTTTCATTCTTCTGTAAGTTTTTATTTTACTTATTTAATTGTCCTAAAAGATACGTAGCCCATTCTTTACAACGGCTTTCAGGATAGGTCTCAATTGTCAATTTGTAATACTTCTCTGCATTTACCTTATCACCGGTCTTGTCGTAAGCTTTTCCAAGGTGAAAAAATACGTATCCGGTTTCGTCGCCTCCCCTGTCATAGTCAGGACAATACTCAATAAGGGTTGTGCCGTACTCAATAACTTTTTCCCAATCCTTTTCAACGTTTGACTTAAGACCGTTGTAGTACTCATTACAGAATTTATTAAAGGAATTCTCCTTTAAAGATTCAAGTGTGCTGAACTTTTCTGTAGGAAGATGAGTCCATTTATATTCATTTATAAGCTTATAACAGCCGAGATAATCTTTTTTTGAGGCCAACGCCTCTGCCTCCGAAAGCTTTTTATTAGCTTCGGCAATTAACACACCAACAGGCGCCTGAGTAGGCTCTGACGTAGGTTTTTCTGTGGGTTTTTCACTTGGCAACGAAGAGTTTTCATCGTCTGTGGGCGATCCCGTAGCTACAGAAACACCTGAGTCTGAAGGGTTCTTAGTCTGTCCGCCGTTATTTAAAATTTTTTCTCCGTTAATAAAAAAGATAATCAATGCCGCAGAAATGAGTACTGTTACACAAATCATTATTATCATTGCCCTTACAACAGCCTTGCTGAGTTGTATTTCAGAATTTCTGGTAGGCCTTGATGCAGTATTTTTTTGCTGTACTGTGTCACTCCGGGGCTTCTGTGAGCTTTGAGGTTTTTGAGAATTCTGAGTCTTTTGCGGTCTTGACTGCGATGAAGAAGGTTTCTTTTCAGAATTTGAAGAAACAGCTGTTTTTCTGACAGGAGTCCCATCAGAAATAGCTTCACTTGCAGAATTTTCCTGCTGTTTAATCTCCTTCTCCTCTTCTGCAAATTCATCAAAAAACTCAAAGAAGAAGCTTTCACCTGAGGGATGGGACAGTTTCTGAGGTTTCGGGTCTGTTACAACTTTTTCTGTAACGACTTTTTCTTTCACAACCTTTTCCCTTACGGGTTTTTTTTCTGTAACAACTCTTTCGCGAGGCCTTTCCTGAGGTCTTCTCTCCGGCATTTCAGTTTTCTTGTCATCGAAGGGACTGAAGTTAAATTCACTCTCTGACTTCTTTTCAGTAGACGGAGCCACCGTTCTCACAGTTTCCTGATATTTTTGCTGAGATTTATACCCGGTTACAACGTTCTTTGATTTTTCTGAAAGCTTGTCAAAATAATTCATTGCCATGGTGTGCTTCTCAGAATCTTTAATCTGGTTAAAGGTCCTCATAGCGTCAATTCTATTACCCAGCGTAAAAATACAAAGGCCAAGCAGAATATGCGCATCATCAAAGTCCGGCTTTAATTGAGTAGCTTTTCGAAGGTCTGTACGCGCTTCACTGTTTTTAAGGGCCGCCAATTTATCAAGAGCAGAGTTGTAAAGAGTGTATGCTTCGCTGACCTGGGGCGAACACAATGCCTCAGGGTCATGCTGAATATCAATTTTATTAAAGTAAGAAGCTATTTCTCTCAGTTCCATGCTCTGTCCTTACCCTTAGTGAAATTTAAACAGCAACAATAATTCATTTACTGCTATATACTATTATGCCTTAATCCTCGTCATTAATACCGCAACAATTCTTATATTTTTTGCCGCTTCCGCAAGGACACTTATCATTTCTGCCCACCTTTGCGCTGTCACGCTTAAACGTGGCAGTGCTGTTATTATTCTGTCCTCTCTCAGGGCCTTGACTCTCGCCTCTGAGGGCTTTGGCATTGGCCATAGCAGAAGGCGCAGCAGCTTGGGCATTACTTGCCATTCCGGCTTTACTGGAGACCGCAACGTTTCTTCTTTCAAGCTGCTCTCCGTTTCTCACCTGAGCCATAAATATAAGCCTCAATGCTTCCTTTTGAATGGTGGTATTCATTTCATCAAACATTTCAAAAGCTTCAAACTTATACTCTACCACAGGATCCTTCTGTCCGATAGAACGAAGGCTTATTGTATGACGAAGCTGATCAATGGTATCAATGTGCTCCATCCAGTTCTTATCAACTGCGTAAAGAAGTGAAATACGCTCAAGCTCTCTCATAATCTCAGAGCCATAAGTATTCTCCTTGGTTTCATAGGCTTCAATAGCCGCCGCTGACAATTTTTCAGTAATATCCGCCGCTGTGAAAGTTTCACGATTATCACAAACAGCCTGGAATTCAGCCTCAGGAAGCATATAACCAATCTCGTTCTTTATATTTTCAAGATACCACTCGCTCTTAGGAATATCCTTATGACAAACTTCACTTACGCATTCCTCAACTCGTGACTTGATAAGATTTTTAAAGAACTCGCTGAGATTTTCGCCATCAAGAACCCTCTTTCTCTGAGAATAAATAACTTCTCTCTGTTGATTCATTACGTCGTCATATTGAAGCACGTTCTTTCTGATTTCAAAGTTCTTTGCCTCAACTCTCTTTTGAGCGCCTTCAATAGCATTTGAAAGGAACTTATGCTCAATAGGCATATCCTCTTCAAGCTTCAGAGCGCTTGCAATAGTTTCAATTCTCTCAGAGCCAAAAAGTCTCATCAGGTCATCTTCAAGGGAAATATAAAACCTTGACATACCCGGATCGCCCTGACGTCCGGAACGACCACGGAGCTGATTGTCAATACGTCTTGACTCGTGACGCTCTGTACCCATAATGAACAGACCGCCTGCCTCTTTTACTTTCTCCCGCTCTGCAAGGATTTCTTTATTATATCCGTCCATAAGCTCACGATAAAGCTTTCTGGCTGTAAGGATCGTTTCATCATCGGTATCCGCAAAACTGTCTGCAGCCCTTATAAGATCCTCCGTAAAGCCCTGTCTGCGAAGCTCCTGCTTCGCCATAAATTCGGCATTACCGCCAAGCATAATATCCGTACCACGACCTGCCATATTTGTGGCAATAGTAACCGCGCCAAACTTACCGGCCTGAGCAACTATCTCGGCCTCTCTCTCGTGATTCTTCGCATTAAGTACGTTGTGCTTAATACCCCTTCTGCCTAAAAGCTTGCTGAGGTGTTCAGACTTTTCAATGGATACGGTACCGATAAGGACAGGTTGACCTTTGGCATTTGCCTCAATGGTGTCACGTATAATCGCCTCGTACTTTCCCTTAACGGTTCTGTAAACAGAATCAGGATAGTCGTGTCGCATAACGGGTCTGTTCGTAGGAATAACTACAACGTCAAGCCCATAAATATCCTGGAACTCAGCCTCCTCTGTAAGAGCAGTACCTGTCATACCGGAGATTTTTTTGTACATTCTGAAGAAGTTCTGGAAGGTAATGGTGGCCTGAGTCATGCTCTCCTTCTCCACTTTCACTCTTTCCTTTGCCTCAATAGCCTGATGAAGACCTTCATTGTAACGACGCCCGAACATAAGACGTCCTGTAAACTCGTCAACGATAATTACGCTTCCATCTTTTACAACGTAGTCAATATCGCGCTTCATAACGCCACGAGCCTTTATGGCCTGATTAATATGGTGCATAAGCTCTGCATTGGCAGAATCTGCAAGATTTTCAATACCAAACCACTTTTCGGCCTTGTCAACACCGTGTTGTGTAAGAGATGCACTTCTGGCTTTCTCGTCAACGATATAGTCCTCTTCAACGTCTTCAAGAAGATCCTTCTTATCAGCCTCTTTAATAACTTTTACTGTAAGTGATTCTGCAAACTTATCTGCGCGCTCGTAAAGCTCGCTGGACTTCTCTCCTGCACCTGAAATAATAAGAGGAGTACGGGCCTCGTCAATGAGGATACTGTCCACCTCGTCCACTACGGCAAAGTGAAGATCTCGCTGAACGAGATTTTCCTTATAACGGACCATATTGTCTCTCAGGTAATCAAATCCAAGCTCGTTATTCGTAGCATAAGTAATGTCGCAGGCATACGCCGCTTTTCTCTCTGCAGGCTTCATATCGTGAAGAATAACACCTACTGAAAGACCCAGAAATCTGAATACCTTTCCCATCCACTCGCTGTCACGCTTTGCAAGATAGTCATTTACGGTAACGACGTGAACACCCTTTCCCTCAAGGGCATTAAGGTAAGTAGGCAACGTAGAAACAAGAGTTTTTCCCTCACCTGTCTTCATCTCGGCAATTCTGCCCTGATGAAGCACGATACCGCCTATCATCTGAACGTCATAGTGACGCTGACCGAGAACTCTCACAGCAGCCTCTCTTACCACAGCAAAAGCGGTAGGTAAAATTTCGTCAAGAGTCTCACCTGCGGCAAGACGCCCCTTCAGAACACCGGTCATATCACGAAGCTCGGCATCCGATTTAGCCTTCATCTCCGGCTCTAATTTATTAATTTCCTCAACTATAGGCTTGATTTGTTTAATAGCTCTGTCGCTGTAGGAACCAAATATCTTTTCAAAAAGACCCATCTATATCAATATCCTTTCAAGCACGTTCTAAGCGCGCCGATATATTTATTAAAATCCAACTTAAATTTTATCACAACACTGCCGTATTGTCAAATAATTCAACACCCGAAAAACCTTGTAAAAAAGGATTTATTGCAGTTCATCAAGGGACAGCAGATACGCAGGCGCAAAATTCTCCATAAAGTATTTCACACACGGCATTTCCATACCTCCGATAATGTCCGACAAAGTTTTTTTCGCAGCGCCAAACTCCTTGTTTCCGCAATTTTCTTCCTCAATACATTTAAAATATGCAGAAATCTTATCTGCCGCTTTTACATAAGGCACGTATTGCTCGTCATTTTTTTCGTACTCAATAATTTCTTCAAAATCTTTTCTGAAATCATCAGGAAGCATCTCCACCAGCCTCTTTGAGGCCATATCCTCTACCACCCGATAATTTTCACGCAGTTCCTCGTTAAAATATTTCACAGGGGTTGGCAGATCGCCTGTAATCGTTTCCGTAGCATCGTGATAAAGAGCATACACACATGCTTTTTCGGGATCCAGACTTCCACCGTAAAATTTATTGTCAATCTTCACCAGCATGTGGGCTATCATAGCAGTCTGCAGGCAGTGTTCCTGCAGATTTTCCGGCACCATGCTTCTCATAAGCCCCCAGCGCTGAATGTATTTCATTCTGTTTATAAAAGCAAAAAAACTGTAACCCATCACTCTTCTCCTAAAAAAACAAAACAGCAGCAAGGTAAACAACAAAATTATTGCGTCCCCCTCGCCGCCTTTCTTTAAAAATAATAAATTAACACCAAAGCTTACGATAATATCAAGCCCACCACGTATCAGTTACCTCATCTTTTATCAACACGTCTTTCAAAAAGGCAACAGCCTTGGAAAGTCCCTCCTGAGAAGTCATAAGGCTATCCTCGTGTTCAATACTGATGACACCGTCATACCCCACAATTCTGAGCATACTTATAATGTCTTTCCATACCTTGGAGTCGTGTCCGTATCCTAAAGTCCTGAAAGCCCAGGCTCTGTTCATAATGTCGCTGTAAGGCTTTGTATCAAGCACTCCGTTTTTCGCAATATTCGCCTTGTCAAGACGCACATCCTTGCCGTGAACAAAATAAATAGCATCACCTAATACTTTTATGGCCTCTACAGGGTCGATACCTTGCCACATAAGATGGCTGGGGTCAAAATTAGCGCCGATAACGTCACCTACCGCCGCCCTTAATTTTAAGAGCGTTTCAGGATTATAAACGCAAAAACCGGGATGCATCTCCAGACAAATTTTGTTGACGCCGTGTTTTTTTGCAAATTCTGCAGTTTTCTTCCAATAAGGAATCAAAACCTCGTTCCATTGGTAATGAAGCACGCTTAAAAACTCACCCGGCCAAGGACAAGTAACCCAATTGGGAAACCTTGACTCAGGACAATCACCGGGGCAGCCCGAGAAGCCCACGACAGTATCCACACCTAATTTTTCAGCCAGTAAAATAGTATCAATAAATTCGCGGTGAAACTTTTCAGCAACCTCTTTGTTCGGATGCACGGGATTTCCGTGACAACTTAAAGCACTTATCTGAAGGCCGTTACCGAATACGTCATTTTTAAACTTCTGAAGTTCTGCATCGTCATTCAGCAAAACAGACGGCTTGCAATGGATATCACCGGGATGACCCCCGCAACCTATTTCCACGGCTTCAACACCCAGATTTTTAAGATACTCCATTGCATCTTTCCGGTTTCTGTCGTAAAGAGCAACGGTAAGTACACCCACCTTCATAACAGTTACCTCCGAAAATTACTTGTTCGTATTAAATTCGTTTGCAAGGTATGCATTAATAAAGCCGTCAAGGCCTCCGTCCATTACCTTCTGCACAACGGTCTCCTCGTAGCTGGTTCTGTGGTCCTTAACCAAAGTATAAGGGCAAAATACGTAAGAACGGATCTGGCTTCCCCATGCAATTTCTTTCTGAACACCCTTGATGTCAGATATTTTCTCAACGTTTTCCTGACGCTTTATTTCAAAGAGCTTTGATTTAAGCATCTTCATAGCAGTTTCACGGTTCTGGAGCTGTGAACGCTCTGTCTGACAGGAAACCATAATATTCGTAGGCTTATGAACGATACGACAGGCAGAGTCCGTCTTGTTAATATGCTGACCGCCGGCACCGCTGGCTCTGAAATATCCGATCTCAAGATCTGCAGGATTAATGTCAATGACGATAGTGTCATCAATTTCAGGCATTACCTCTACGGAAGTAAAGGAAGTATGTCTTCTTCCGGCAGAGTCAAAAGGTGAAATTCTCACAAGACGGTGTACGCCGTGCTCACTCTTTAAAAATCCGTAAGCATTTATGCCGTTAAACTGAAGCACCGCGCTCTTGATTCCGGCTTCGTCTCCGTCAAGAAAGTCAATGAGTTTTACCTCATAGCCGTGCATTTCGCCCCATCTGGTATACATACGCATAAGCATCTGAGCCCAATCCTGAGACTCTGTACCGCCTGCGCCCGGGTGTATTGACAAAATAGCATTATTCGCATCGTATTCACCGGTAAGAAGTGTTTCCAGCCTCAACACGGTGAGCTCGTCCTTGAACTTCTGCAAAGTCTCAGCAACACTGTCTACCATAGACAGATCGTTTTCTTCATTGCCAAGCATTATCATAAGCTCAATTTCTTCATAAAGCGCCTGCAGACTGTCAAACTTTCCAAGCTTATCCTTAAGAACCTTCAACTCTTTAAGAACAATCTGAGACCTTTCTGCATCGTTCCAGAAATCCGGCTCCGATGTTTTATTTTCAAGTTCTTCTATTTTATTTGACATCCCCTCCGTGTCAAAGTGAATCCCTCAAATCGTATAAACTTTTTTGCAGATTAGTAAGCTCTGCGCTGTACTGATCAAACTCAAACATTATATCAACTCCTTAAATGGTATAATCATGGTCAATCTCTATTGTAACCTTAATTTCCAGAAATTACAATTACTTTTTACTTCTTTTTCCGCTCCGTTTTGAAGATTTTCTTCTCTCATAACGGTTTCTGGGCGGTTTACTTCCCTTTTTCGCCGCGTTTCTCACCCGTCCGGGAATTGCATCTCTGGACTCTACTACAGAAGTTTTAAGCCTGACCCCGTGCTTTTTTGTAAAATTGTCCACAGGCGCAAACTCAATTTTCCTCATAGGCACGTCGCAAGCGGCCACCAGAACTTCCATCTCGTCACCGATTTTGATAGTCTTTCCCGTCATCTGACTTTTCGCCTGCAGACGGTCCGGATTATATTCAAAATAGTCGTTCGGTATATTTTCGTACCTCATAAGACCCTCAGCGCTATTGGGGAGCCTCACAAAAATTCCGAAGGACGTTACGCCGGACACCACGCCCTTAAAGATTTCACCGATATAATTACTCATATATTCAGTAACTTTAAGGTCCGTGCTTTCCCTCTCTGCTTCCTCTGCATTGCGCTCTGCCGAAGAGCATGCCTTGGCAAGGTCAGGTATAAGCTCACGAAGTTCTTTTTCCTTTTCATTATCAAGTTTTTTCGCGATAATATATTTAATGACCCTGTGAATGAAAAGGTCGGGATATCGTCTTATGGGAGAAGTAAAGTGGGTATAAAAGTCGAATGCAAGGCCGAAATGCCCTCTGTTTTCACCCATATACGCAGCCTTTGACATTGACCTTAGTGCAAGAAGACTTATTACTGCAGAAAAAGGATGCCCCTCTGCCTCAAACATCAGATTCTGATAATCCTTAGGCGTAGCCTCTCCGCTCTTATTCGTCTTAAGTCTGAAGCCCAGATTCTGAAGAATGCGGGAAAACTCCTCCGTTCTGTCATTTGAGGGTGGTTCGTGAACTCTGTACATAAACGGTACGTTCTGCCAATAATAAGTTTCCGCAACCGTCTGATTACATATCAGCATAAATTCTTCAATAATGTTATTTGCAAAAGTAAGAGTATACTCTCCCACCTCTATGGCGCGGCCTTCTCCATCAAGCTTCACCCTGGTCTCCGGAAAATAAAAATCAATGGAGCCTCCGGCAGTTCTGTTTCTACGAAGTATCCCTGCAAGTATACGCATCATACCAAGATCTCTTACGTAAGGCTTGTACTTCGCCTTTAAATCGGGATCACCCTCATCAAGAAGTTTATATAGCTGCTCGTAGGTTATCTTATATTGGACTCTGATGACACTTTCAAAGATCTCGTGAGAAAGCACCGTTCCTTCACCGTTTATTTCCATCATAACCGAAAGGGCAAACCTGTCCACACCTACGTTCAGACTGCAGATACCGTTTGACAATTTTCTCGGAAGCATAGGAATCACACGGTCAGCAAGATAAACACTTGTCCCGCGAAGCTGCGCTTCCTTGTCAAGGGCGCTGTTTTCTTTAACGTAATGGGTCACGTCCGCAATATGAACTCCCAGCACGTAGTTCCCCTTCTCGTTAAGCTCAACGGAGACTCCGTCATCCACGTCCTTCGTCTCAGCAGAGTCAATAGTAACGATTCTGAGATTCCTAAGGTCTCGTCTGCCTCTTTTTATTTCAGCCTGTATCTCCTCCTCAGAAAGCTCAGAAGGAAGGCTTTCACTTTCATTAATTACTTCGTACGGAAACTCCGACCTTATGCCTCTCGCCGCCACAATCGCAGAGATATCCGCGCCTGCCTCGCCGTCTTTTCCTATGACCTGCAAAACACGGGCCTCTCCGTCAGGATCAATCCCCCTGCTCGCGCCTGTATCCGGCAATTTTTTCAGTTCAAAGACGATAATGTCATTAGGCTCTACCGCTGTGGTATCCCCTGACAATCTGATATTGCCGCTGTAACGAAGACCATTGGCCTCTACAAAAAGCATATTTTTCTTTTCATAAACTACACCGGAATATATGTGTGCAGCCTTTTCTTCTATTTTAAGAACCCTTGCTTCGCATTTTTCAGCCTTTTCGCCTGAATGTCTTTTATTTCCGTAAGGTCTTTCTTTTATATATCTTGTGATCTCCGCAAACACAGTGTCACCGCTGAGAGCGCCCTTAACGTCTTCCGGCGCCACGTACACGTCCTGTGAAAGGCCGCTCTCCTTTTCGGGAGTAATAAAGCCAAAGCCCTTGGGGTTAACTCTGATAACACCTCTGAAACGAAAACCGCTTCGTATTTCTGACATAAATAATATATTTCTCCTTTTCTACGATAATACGAAAAAAGGCCGTGCAATAACACGGCCGCATCTGATCTGAATCTTAACTATATAAATTAGGTATCTCAATCAAAGGGGAATAACAATAGTGAGCACGATAGCAACTACTGCAAACAAAACTCCCAAAAGAATGGTGAGCTTAGAGAAGAAAGCTTCCTTCGTACCGCCCTTATTCTTATTAAGGAAAGAGTCTGTCTGTCCGCTGAGTGCGGAAACGCCCTCCTGCTTAGGATCCTGAAGAAGTGTGACTACGACCAACGCAACACAAATCAAGAGATAAACAATACCCAATGTAATTTTTAAAGCAAACACTTAAAAACACCTCCATAAAACTGACAAGGCATATTATACCATCTATTTTCACTCAAATCAAGTACTTTTCGCCCTAAAATTCTGCCTTCACGGCAAAACTCCATAGCATTATACAACATTTTTTTACGTTTTGCAATATGTATTTTCGCAAAATTTTACGATAATTCTCAGACAAAGACTTCCCTGCACTATTTTAACTAAAACTCCTTGCAAAAAAATATTTTTTATGGTAGTATACTCCCGGTGTCTTTCAGGACACAGAAACATAATTGCGGATGTGGTGGAATTGGCAGACACGATGGATTTAGGTTCCATTGCCAACCGGTGTGCAGGTTCAAGTCCTGTCATCCGCACCATTAAACGAGATGTCTATTTCAACATAGGCATCTCGTTTAATATTATTCGAATCATAAGACAGGACTTGCTACGGTAACTTCGCTTTGGTTGTTTGAGAAGAAGTTTTCGTATGCTGTCACTGTCATCCGCACCATGTAAGAACGAAAGTTATGATACCATAGGTATTGCAACTTTCGTTCTTTTTCTATGTCTAAAAAGCCTTGTGGTATAAGGGCTTCTGACATTATGGCATAAAAGATTAGTTTCATTGTATCAAAATTGACCACACAAAAGTCGAAGTTGGGTGACTCCAACCCACCTGTTTTTTTACTCTAACAAATTACAATGAAACTTTTCTCGAAAGAATAATTTCATTGTGGGAGAAAAGTTTCATCATCAGGGAGAATAGTTTCATTGTGTTGAAAAAATGGTTGTTTAGTGATATAATGTGATACGTTAAGCAGCATTTCCAAAGGAAAAGGGTGGGGATTATGGCAAAAAGTCACAATGATTTTGTTAATATAGTAAAGGACAAGAATCCCACTGTGGAAATTGTTGGTATATATACAAAAGCTCAAGAACGGATAGCTGTTAGATGTAAAGAGTGTGGATATGAATGGAGTCCTAAAGCCTATTCTTTAATACAAGGGCATTCGTGCCGTTATTGTAGTGCAAAAAGAAGAGCAAAAAACAACAGTGGAAAAACCGGCTTAAAAACACAGGAACAGTTTCTTTTTGAAATGTCTAAAGCCCATCCAACGATTAGTGTCGTTGGGAAATATATAAATAGCCATACCGATATAAAATGTACGTGCACAGTTTGTAGACACAGTTGGAAAGCAAAACCATATTCGCTATTGCAAGGACACGGTTGCCCGCGATGTGCCAAATCCGGTACAAGTTTTATGGAGCAGTTTATACTTATTGCATTTAGGCGCATATTGGGAGAAGATGCTGTATTGTCTCGCGACAAATCATCAATCGGAATGGAACTTGATATTGTTGTTCCATCACATAAGTTTGCATTAGAACCAGGCAATTGGAACTTTCACAAAAGAAATATAAAAAGAGACGAAAGAAAACGTGAAAGGTGTCACGATGTGGGAATTAGATTAATTACAATATATGATCAATGCCCTCCAAATACTGAAGCACCATTTAATTCAGACTGTTATTTGTTCAATATTGATTTAAACTCAGGAAATCACATTGAATTAAAAAATTTAACAATATGTTTATTAAATCAGTTGGGGGTGAGTTGCCCCTTTTCAGACGAAGAGTGGATTAAAATTGAAAGAGAAGCAGCTGAACAATCACGCGCACAAACGCATGATGATTTTGTAGAAAAAGCAAAACTAATTCGACCGGATGTGGAAATCGTTGGATATTTTACAAACGTAAATACGCGGTTAGCTGTACGGTGTAAAAATTGTGGTAACGAATGGGATACTATACCTGCACAATTATTATCCGGATATGGTTGCAGAAAATGTGGAACAGAGAAAGCACATACGAAGTTTAGAAAAACACATAACGAATTTGTAAATCAACTTAGTTTAATAAATCCAAATATCGAAGTGATCGGAAATTATAGCGGTAGACATTGTAAAGTAACAGTTAAATGTGCAAGTTGTGGAAATATATGGGAGGCAACTGCGGGTAGTTTACTATCTGGAAGGGGATGTTCGATCTGCAGCCGGATTTTGGTAGCTCAGAAGACACGCAAAAGCCATAATGAATTTATTGCGCAACTGTTCGATATAAACCCAAACATTGAAGTGCTGGGGGCTTACAATAAAATGCATAGTCCAATCAGTGTTCAATGTAAAATTTGTAAATATGAGTGGTCTCCATTGGCGGGCAGTCTGCTTGCTGGGCAAGGATGTCCGATTTGCGGAAGAAAACGAGTAGCAAATTTAAACAAGCGAAAAGTTGTTTGTATTGAGACCAGTGAAGTTTTTCCTAGCGCAACAGATGCTGCTAAATTCATTGGTGTAAAAAGTTCTTCTTCTATTATCCAATCGATAAAATCTGGCTGTAGGTCAGGAGGGTATCACTGGAAATATATAGAGGATTCCGAAAAAGATCAGTAATAGGATAAAAGTTGCATAACCTTTTAGAGTTGCATTGGAATGCAACCCAAAATCAAAAATGCAACTTTTTGCAACCCAATGCAACCCGTATCAAAAATTGCGTTATAATTCAACGACCCAAGAGGCAGCCTTTAGTGTTGCTTCTTGGGTCGTTTATTTTTGGATAATAAGACAGGACTTGCTACGGTAGCGTAGTCTCCGTATGCTGTCACTGTCATCCGCACCTCATAGACGGGGTCATTTTCTTGAATATAAAAGCCCGTAATATTCATCCCATCGTTGTTCCCTTATAGGCATTATCGGATGGAGCTTATCATCAAAAACAAGCACCAGCGCCGGTGAAATATTATTATAATTTTCCGTAAAATAGAATCTTATGAGTTTTCCCTCTTCGATAAGTCTTTTTGCTGTTGCATGATAAT
This sequence comes from Clostridia bacterium, assembly GCA_017625675.1. GTDB lineage: Bacteria > Bacillota > Clostridia > UBA1212 > UBA1212 > RGIG8523. The sequence continues at coordinate 13,282 of JAGAKK010000067.1, forward strand.
TAAAATACGTCATACATTCCCCCTTTCATATTATTTTTTACTTTTTCGTGTAAAATTTCTTCTGTAAAAAATTGACTTTAGCAAGGCATAGTGCTAAAATAGACTAAGTTGTTGATTTTATAAATTTTAGGAGGCTTCTATGGAACGCTATTATCAGCCTGAAATTGAGACAGCCAGCCGCGAGCAGATTAAAGCTTGGCAGGATGAGCGCCTTGTAAAACAGGTAAAGCACGTTTGGGACAACGTTCCCTATTATCGCAAAAAGATGGAAAAAGCAGGTGTTACACCTGATGATATTAAAGGTACTGAGGACCTTCACAAATTGCCCTTTATCACAAAGGACGATCTTCGTGAGGCATATCCTTACGGACTTCTGGCAAAGCCACTTTCCGAGTGTGTGAGAATACAGTCCACTTCCGGAACTACAGGAAAAAGAGTTGTTGCCTTTTATACACAGCACGATATTGACCTTTGGGAAGATTGCTGCGCAAGAGCTATTACCGCAGTAGGAGGAACCAACGAGGACGTTTGTCAGGTTTCTTATGGTTACGGACTTTTCACAGGCGGCCCCGGCCTTAACGGCGGAAGCCACAAGGTAGGATGTCTTACCATCCCTACTTCATCCGGTAATACGGAGCGCCAGATTATGTTTATCCGGGATCTTCAGGCGACTATTCTTTGCTGTACACCTTCTTATGCGTCATATCTTGGCGAGACTATGAAGGAGATGGGTCTTACCCCCGACCAGATTCCTCTCAAGGCCGGAATTTTCGGCGCAGAGGCCTGGAGCGAGGAGATGAGACAGGACATCCAGAAAACTCTTGGAATCAAGGCCTACGACATTTACGGCCTTACAGAGCTTTCCGGCCCCGGCGTTTCCTTCGAGTGTTCAGAGCAGAACGGTATGCACATTAACGAAGACCACTTTATCGCAGAGATTATTGACCCTGAGACCGGCGAAGTTCTCCCCGAGGGTTCAAAGGGTGAGCTTGTATTCACGGCTATTACAAAGGAAGCCTTCCCTATGATCCGTTACCGTACCAAGGACATTTGTATGCTTAACCGCACACCTTGTTCCTGCGGTCGTACACACGTGAGAATGTGCAAGCCTATGGGAAGAAGCGACGATATGCTTATTATCCGCGGCGTTAACGTGTTCCCCTCACAGATTGAGACGGTTCTTCTTAATCAGGGCTATCCTGCAAACTACCGGATTATCGTTGACCGCGTAAAGTCAACCGATACTCTTGACGTTCAGGTTGAGATGACACCTGAGATGTTTACCGATAATCTCGGCGAGATCAATCGCCGTCAGAAAGAGATTGCAGACGGACTCCGCTCAATGCTTGGAATCTCTGCAAAAGTAACACTTGTTGCGCCTAAATCCATCGTGCGAAGCGAAGGAAAGGCTGTACGAGTAATTGACAAGCGTAAAATCTAATTTTGACAGGAGGAATTGATATGAGCAGTATTAAACAGATCTCCGTATTTGTTGAAAACAAGCCCGGCGCAATGAGCGCTATGACCGCAGTACTTGCAGACCACGGTATTGATATGAGGGCGCTTTCCCTTGCCGAAACCAAGGACTTCGGAATCGTTCGTATTATCGTTGACGATGCGTATAATGCGGCTACGGTTCTTAAAGATGCAGGCTACGTTAATACCCTTACAAAGGTTCTGGGTGTTGCCATTCCTGACGAGCCAGGCGGACTTAACAAGGTTCTTGAAATTCTCACAGAGGCAAACATAAACGTTGAGTATATGTACGCATTTTTAGGCGGAGCTGAGTCAAGCCACGCATACATGATTTTCCGTGTAGCAGAGGTTAACGAGGCAAAGGCGGCTCTTACAGCAAAGGGCGTTAACGTTCTCAGCCGCGAGGATATGGAAAAGCTTTGATAAAGTTATAATTTAAAATTGAAACAGCGTATGCCGCCAAGGTTTTGCGGTGTACGCTGTTTTTATCAATGTTTTTATATAAGTTAGAATTAAAATATAATATTCAGGAGGAATTATCGTGAAATTCAGTATAAACTCCCCCATCCTATTCGTTATCGTGGCATTGATTGTGGCAG
>JAGAKK010000068.1 GCA_017625675.1 Clostridia bacterium
TAAGTTCTACACTCTTTTCTTTCCAAGGCATACCCATCTTCCTTTCGATGTGATTGCCTTTATTATACTTAAAAGTGTAAACTATGTCCTCGGACATTTTGTAAACTATGTTATCACACTACACACGTCCTCGACCTCCCGCCTTCGGTAAAATAGATTGTCTGTGTTTAATTTTCGTGGTATATAACAATGTGCTTCACAGGGTCATAACTTCTGTATTTTTCATTTCTACCTGCGGGATGTCGGGGACGCCATCCCCTACAATGTTAAATGAACGGCACAGCCTCGTGTCTTATTACATCTGCTGCTAAATTATGATTTACGGAAAGGATTCAGTATGAAAGAATTAATATCAGAACGTAAGCTTCCGTCTCTTCTTTCACGTGAAGAGATGATAGAAATTTTACAGAGAGAGGAATACGGCTTTATGCCCTCTCCTCCCGAAAAAATCAGCTTCAGCAAAAAGGCAATGAGAAGCGATAACGACTTCTGCGGCAAGGGTAAAATGTGGGAAATCACCATTACCTGCACCGTGAAGAATAAGGAATTTTCCTTTCCCGTTTCCCTTATGCTCCCCTCAGGCGAGGGTCCGCATCCCTTCTTTGTGAACTTAAGTTTCGAAAAGAATGTGCCCAATTTCTATTTCCCCGCAGAAGAGGTGCTCGATAACGGCTTCGGTGCCTTTAATCTCTATTTCAATGACATAACAAAGGATAATGACGATTTTACCGACGGACTTGCAGGCATTTTTTACCCCGACGGAAAACGAAATGACACCGACTGCGGAAAAATTGCTCTCTGGGCGTGGGCAGCCTCACGGGTGCTTGATTATGCCGAAACAGAGCCGAGGCTCGATATGAAAAGAGCCGCCGTCTGCGGTCATTCAAGACTGGGAAAAACCGCCCTTGTTGCAGGTGCATTTGACCACCGCTTCCGCTTTGTCCATTCAAACTGCTCGGGCTGTTCGGGAGCTTCAATTGCAAGAGGAAACACGGGCGAAACAGTATCGGACATATGCCGTGTTTTCCCATATTGGTTCTGCGAAAGCTACAAAAAATACTCCGGAAATGAAGGAAATATGCCCTTTGACCAGCATTTTCTTCTGGCATCTGTCGCACCGAATTATGTGACGGTAGGCTCCGCCTCTGAGGACGCATGGGCAGACCCCACAGGTGAGCAGCTCTCCTGCTTTGCCGCCTCCGAAGCCTTCGAAAAGGAGGGTATGAATGGCTTTATATGTGACAGAAAAGCCGAAATCGGAGATTGCTTCTTTGAGGGCAGTATAGGTTATTTTCTGAGAAAGGGCAGACATTTTTACTCCCGTGAGGACTGGAACAAGGTAATCCGATTCATAAAATCAAAAGCATAAAAAACGGGGGCTGTAAAAAAACGGTAGTTTTTTTACAGCTCATTTTAAGGGGATAGGAAAAAATGATGAAGGAGGCCTTACCGAGTAAAAACAAGACTTCAGGCTTGTTTTTATTTGCCCGAAGGCGTACAAAGGTACGTCGAGAGGCGAGGTTTGTTCGTAGCA
>JAGAKK010000069.1 GCA_017625675.1 Clostridia bacterium
AGGTCTGGTTATAACAAAAATACATTTACGAGAAGGAAAGATATGTCCAAATGAAATATTTTATTGACCCGGAAAATAACAAGGCTGCGTATATTCAGCTGTATGAACAGCTCCGCAATGACATTACCGGCGGACTGTACTCCTTTGGGGCGAAATTGCCGTCAAAAAGACTCCTTGCAGAAGAGTCCGGCGTGAGTGTTATCACCGCAGAGCACGCCTACGAAATACTTTGCGACGAAGGATATACAGAGGCAAAAAAGCGCAGCGGATATTACGTAATTTATAAGCACGACGATTTCTGGATAAGTGACGGAACTCCCCTTGCCGAAAACACTTCAGAAGAAAAACTTACAGGCGCGCCCCTGCCGGACAGTTGCCTTCCATTTTCGTTAATGGCAAAAACAATGCGAAAGGTTCTGGCAGACAGAGGCGATGCAATATTAAAAAAATCGCCCAATCACGGCTGTATTGAACTCAGAAGTGCTGTCAGCGCATACCTTGCAAGGAGTAACGGAATTGTCGCAAAGCCGGATCAGATAATTATCGGCTCCGGCGCAGAATATCTTTACAATCTCATCGTACAGCTTCTGGGAAAAAACTGTGTTTTCGGACTGGAAGACCCCTCTTACGAAAAAATAAGAAAGGTTTACGAGTCAAACGGCGTAAAGTGTGAAATGCTGACCCTTGGCGAGGACGGAATAATATCCTCAGAACTAAAAATGACGAAGGCAACGGTGCTTCACATCACTCCCTTTAACAGTTACCCCAGCCACGTCACCGCCACCGCCTCAAAGCGAAACGAGTACGTACGATGGGCAATAAAGCGAAACGGCTACATTATTGAGGACAACTATGACTCCGAGCTTACGGTTTCAACAAAGCATGAAGATGCCATATACTCTCTTTCAAAAAATGCAACGGTAATTTATCTCAATACCTTCAGCAAGACGGTTGCACCATCTATCCGCGTAGGCTACATGGTTCTCCCCGAAAAGCTTCTGAATAAGTTTGACGAAACACTTGGCTTCTACTCCTGCACTGTGCCTGTTTTTGAACAATACGTTCTTGCGGAGCTTATCAACAGCGGCGATTTTGAAAGGCATATAAATAAAGTGCGCAGAACAAGAAGAAAACAAAAGAAATGAGTCAGGGGGCAGGTCACTGACTCATTTCTGGTTATATAAAAAACTTGTGTTTTGAATATTTACACATTACCAAAACAGCAATAATATAGTTATCGTTTAAAAAATTTATTTTTTAAGGATGTGTAAAAAATGAGCAATTCAAGTAATTCCTACAAGAAAATTCTTACAATACAGGACATCTCCTGCTTCGGACAATGTTCACTTACCGTTGCATTGCCTATACTTTCGGCTTGCGGCCTTGAAACCTGCGTTTTGCCCTCTGCGGTGCTTTCCACCCACACAGCCGGCTTTTCAGGGTACACCTTCCGCGACCTTACAGAGGATATGCCGGCCATAAAAGAGCATTGGAAAAAGGAAGGCATCCGATTTGACGCAATCTACACAGGCTACCTTGGAAGCACAAAGCAGATACAATACGTCAGCGACATTATCGACGAAACCTCAGCGGAGGGCGCCGTTAATATTATCGACCCTGCAATGGCTGACAACGGAAAGCTCTACCCCGGCTTTGACAATGAGTTTGTTGCGGCAATGAAGGTTCTTTGCAAAAAGGCCGATTACCTTGTGCCAAACATCTCCGAGGCTTGCTTTCTCACCGATAATGAATATAAGACAGAATACGACAGAGCCTACGTTGATACGTTAATAGAAGGACTCGTTGCCCTCGGCGCGAAAAACGTTATTCTTACAGGTGTTTCCTACGTCAAAGGAAAAACCGGCGTGGTAATTTACGAAAACGGCCTGTACTCCTACTACGAGCACGAAAAAATCGCTCAGGGCTGCCACGGCACGGGAGATATATACTCCTCCGCTTTTGCCGGTGCTCTTCTCAGAGGAAAGAGTGCTTATGACGCGGCAAAAATTGCGGCAGACTACGTTATGGAGTGTATTAAAGACAGTCAGACAGAAGAAAATCATTGGTACGGCGCAAAGTTTGAGCCTTCCCTTGGAAAGCTTATCAGCGCTGTCAATGCTTAATACATAAGAGCATAAAAATATTTACTGCAAAAAAGATACCTTTCAGAACTGATTTTAACAGTCTGAAAGGTATTTTTCTGTATCAACAACTTTTTTCTGACAATAATATCACAAAAGGAGTGATATTATTATGCAATACGAAAACCTGCAGGAACTCATCAACGAAAACACCAGCTGCCGGAGATACTTTCTATCCCAGTCCCCTGCCGTTCAGGTGGAGCTTCACGAATTTAACGACCTGATACACTCAGACATTGAGCTTCACGCCTACACCTGCCTTGTGAAAAAAACCAGCGGTGTGGCATTATCCACGGGAGGTTCTTCCTGCCGCGACTTTCTTTGAAACAGCGGCGACAAGGAGTTTTATCCCCATTGCCATCAGTATCATAACGTAGGCCGCAAGGGTAAATCCTGCAATATAAATTATCAGACACCAGGGGTACGGCACAACGCCTTGTATCAGCGAGTACACCGGAAGGGACGGCTCCTGATGAGGGCTTACGAAAAACATATTGAAGTCCTCTGTTTCCAGAAGGCCGCTTGCGTTGGCAATCTCGTTCATAATAACCGCCAATGCCACCATCACCGCAAAGACCGGCATTGCCCTGACCGCGGTTTTGTGCTCCGCTTTCACGTAGCCGGTGTATAAAAGATACACGCCTATAGTTATCATTGAACCGTGGCATATCATCGTCTGAACGTTAATGCCAATTGTTTCAATAAATACAGATTCCGGATAAATCATTACGCAGACCCCTGCAAACAGGGCAAAGCTGGCAAGGTATGCGCACAGGCAGTCGTGCACTTTCCCCTTCTTCCAAAGGGCGGCGGCAAGGCCCACGTACATAGGCGTTGAGCAGAATTGCCACGGAAAAGCGTACCATTGATAAGCTGCAGTAATAACGTTTCCGTCAAAGCTGAAAGTATAGTTTATTTGCTTATAAACCTCCAATATCATTACCGCCAATGCCGTAACTAAAAGAATCGTTCTCACCTGCTTCTCTGTACCCTCTTTGAAAAACCTGCAAAGAAGCACCGTAGCAACAACCGTTATCACCAGAAACAGTACATGAAACCAACCGTAGAGCACGGGCTCTGTCATTCCCGTGTCCAGAAACTCAATAACTTTCCCTAAAAAATTCATTGTTCCTTCCCCTATTACAAAAAAACTACTGAAAACACGTAACTCTTACTAAAATAATCCCCTGCCACCCATTATATTACTTTTACAGATTTATTCAAGAGTCTTTCAGAAAAACCATACAGCAGACACCTTGACATTCACCGCCAAATTCATATAATAAAAATCAATTACAAAACACAGAAGAGGTGCACTATGTTCGGAGCAATATGCGGCGACATTTTAAGTTCTACCTATGAATTTCAAGGGATAAAATACGATGAACCTGATAAAATAAAATTGTGTCTTGATACGGACACGTTTACAGACGATACAGCCCTTACCCTTGCGGTAGCAGACTGGCTGCTTAACGACGTTAAAGATATTTACTATGACGATGAAGCGCTTACCAACGCACTTGCAAAGCAATTGTTGAAGTATTCCGTACATACATTTAAAGAAAACGAAGGCATTTTAAGTTTCGGCGGAAATTATTTAAAGTGGTGCATGAACGCAGAGGCCACCGGCCAATTCAAGCCCTACAACAGTTTCGGCAACGGTTCCGGAATGAGAGTCAGCCCTGTCGGTTGGTATTTTGACACGCTGGAGGAAACCCTGCGATTTGCCAAACTTTCATCAGACGTAACCCACAACCACCCGGACGGAGAAAAAGGGGCATTGTGTATTGCCGCCGCTGTTTTCCTTGCCAGAAAAGGAAAAACAAAGAATGATATAAAGGACTTTTTATTAAGGGCATTCGGGTATACTCTGCTCAACAAAACGGTTAAAGAATTGCGTGACAGCTGCAAGTGGAGCGAAATATGCCAGGACACCGTGCCAATGTCCGTGGTGGCATTTCTTGAAAGTAACGACTACGAAAGCGCCATAAAAAATGCAATCTCCTACGGAAGTGATGCAGACACCATAGGAGCAATGACCGGCGCCATTGCCGAGGCATATTACGGGAAAGTGCCTCAGCAGCTTGCAGAATTCTGCATTACAAAAATTCCCGAGAAGCAACAAAAACTCATTAATGAATTTTATAAAAAAATCAGAATCGATCAATTCCGGACTGACTGACTAAAGGACGTTGTTTACAATGCACAAAAAAAATAAAACCTCAAAGAATATCATGGCTCTTTCCGCCGCCTTTATCTGGGGCACTTCCTTCGTTGCCCAGAGTGTCGGCGCAGAAAGCATGCCCCCTGCGGCTTTCAACACTTTTCGTTTTATCGTTGCATTCGCCTTTTTGTTGATATTCTGCGCGATAATTAATTTCATACGCGAAAAAAATAATATTCCGTCCCAGGCAAATAAAAAAGACCCGCTCTACCTGAAAAATCTTTTGACAGGCGGTGGGCTTTGCGGCATTTGTATGGCAGCAGCCGCTTTCTTTCAGCAAAAAGGACTGGAAACCACATCTCCCGGAAAAGCAGGCTTTATTACTTCTCTTTATATCGTAATAATTCCCGTTGCAGAGCTTTTTATGAAAAAGAAGCCCTCCAAAATGTTTTTCCTGAGCATTCCCCTTGCGGTGGCAGGCCTTTATTGCCTTTGTGTTACAGAGAGTTTTTCAATCGTTTCCGGTGATATTTATATTCTGATCTGCGCCTTTTGCTTTGCAGGCCAGATTCTCGTCATTGACCGCTTTACGGAAAAGGTCAACGGCACGGAGCTTTCCTGCGTGCAATTTTTCATTGCCGCAGTATTATCCACGGTAATAATGTTCTTTACGGAGCTTCCCACAGCAGAAGGCATATTGGAGTGTGCCTTTCCTCTTCTTTACCTTGGAATAATGGCTAGCGGCGTAGCGTACACCCTCCAGATTCTTGCCCAAAAGGATTCGGACCCCACGGTAATTTCACTCCTTTTAAGTCTTGAATCCGTTTTTGCAGTGCTGGCAGGCGCAGGGCTGCTGGGGGACAATATGGCTCTTCGGGAGTATATCGGCTGCGTGTTAATGCTTTTCGCTGTAATCCTTGCCCAGATCACACCCCGTACTTCGTCCTGATCCGCTCAAGCTTCGAGCCGAAGGGCTTTGCAAGCAGAGTCAAAAAAACAACGTTTGAAACTACGTAGATTATGGTGTGAGGAAGAGCGGTGACCATTGCCTTCAGGTACAGCGAAGCGTCAAAGCCTGAGTTGTACCACATTACCGTCCACACGTCCATTACAAGCGAAAAAACAAGACCCGAAACAGCGCCGTATCCTGCAATAAGGATGCGGTTTTTTTTGAGTATTGTGGATAAATACCCTGCAAAAAGGCCTGTCAGCCCCCACGCAAGCATCTGAAATGGAGTCCAGGGGCCTTGTCCGAAATAAAAATTTGAAAGCACCGCAGAAAGCGCCCCCACTAATAAGCCGGTCTCTCCACCCAGATATACACCTGACAATACAGTAATGGCAGTAACCGGTTTAAAAAAAGGTATAAAGCGGCCTGCAACGGAAAGCGCCGTCATTACCGCCGCCAGAACTGCCCTGCGGGAGCCAACCATCTTTTTTTCATAGCCGGCAATAAAAAGCACCACGGTCAGAAGAACTGACAGTACGGATACAAGAGCATAACTCTTCTCTCCAAAAAATATTGCTCCCGAAAGTGCCAGTGACGGTATCAATACAAATGGTATTGCAATCCTGAGAAAATTCCTCAGGCCCTCGTTTTTTATTACAGTCATCCGGAAACACCGTCCTTAACGTTGCCGCTCTCGTTGAGCCTGCAGAGCTTTGCAAGGTCTGCTATGGTGACAGCTCCGTCATAATAGCCCTTTGACATTACAGCGGCAGATGTGGTGTAGTAATTGTTTTCAGCAAAAAACTTGTGAGGTGTTGCTTCAGCTACAATTTTCCCTTTAAAAAGAAGTCCGCAACGGTCCGCAAATTCCGCGGCAAATTCCGCATCATGGGTAACCGCCACCACGGTAACACCCTGCTCTCCCAGTTTTCTGAAAATATTACCTATTTCACGTTTCTTAGCGGCATCGAGGCCTTTGGTGGGCTCATCTGCAAGAAGTATTTTCGGCTTTTGCATCAGAACCTTGGCAAGTCCCACCAACTGCTGTTCTCCCCCCGAAAGGTCGTAAGGGTGCTTTGAAAGATATCCGGCAACGTCAAAAGGCAACGCAGTAATATCGCCTGCAAGCTCCTCTTTTGCCGTATCCTTTAAAAATAAAGTCTGCACGTTCTGAGGCAGGAAACCCACCAGATTGTCAAAAAGGCTTTGTCCCCTGTAATCTCTCAGCTTTTTATCAAAAACCCGAATTTCGCCGCTGTAGGGCCTTAAAAACGACATTGCAGACAGAAGCATCGTGCTTTTGCCTGCGCCATTGCCCCCTAAAACGCAGAACACCTCGCCCTGACGCACAAAAAAATCAAGATCCTTCAGCACGTCCGGCAGATTTTTTCCGTATCTGAAAAATACGTTTTTAAATTCCAACGCATACTTTTCGTCTTTTTTTTCAATCTTTTCTTTATTCTTTTCAGGAAGACTGCAAACCCTATTTCCGAAATTTTCAACAAACCCTCTGCCCTCTTTCACGGTAAGAGGACACCTGCCCTCAGCCCCCATCTCACGATAAAGCCTTACAGCACCGGGCATTGCCTCCACAATACCGTCTTTTTCGCCGCAAAGCCCCTCTATCACCTCGCGAGGCTCGCCCAAAGACACAACTTTTCCGTTTCTTAAAACCATAAGCCTGTCACAAAGCGGAATAAGCTCCTCCAGTCTGTGTTCGGAAATAATCACGGTAATGCCAAGGTTTTCGTTGAGCTTTTTTATGGTGGAAATAAAATTTGAGGCTGCAATGGGGTCAAGCCTTGAGGTAGGCTCGTCAAAAATAATTACGGAGGGGTTCATTACCATAACTGCAGCAAGATTAAGGAGCTGCTTTTGCCCTCCCGACAGCTCATTAACGTCCTTGTCATACCAATTCTCAATGCCGAAATAACTTGCAGTCTCCGCAACCCGCCTTGCGATAACGTCTTTGGGCACACCCAGATTTTCAAGACCGAAGGCAAGCTCGTGCCACACCTTGTCCGTCACAATCTGTTGTTCAGGCGCCTGCATAACGTAACCGATTTTTCCTGCAGCCTCTCTCTCAGGAAGCTCCAAAACGTCCTGCCCCTCAAAGAGCACATTGCCCCTCTTCTCACCCATAGGCGAAAGCTCCTTTTTAAGAAGCCTCAGAAGCGTGGTCTTGCCGCTTCCCGTATCTCCGCACACGACCACAAACTCCCCTTTATTGACGCAAAAACTCACGTCCTCAAGAGCATGCTCGTGGCCGCCCGGATATTTAAAACTTAAATTTTTAACGTCAAAAAGTGCCATTTGATTTTCTCTCCGATCTCAACAAACACAGGAATAAAGCAAAGCAGTCCAAAGGCAACGACACCTGACACCGACCATCCGGACAAGCCCTTCCAACAAAACGCAGGGTAAAAGTCCACGGTCAATGCACCTACCGCAATGGACAATATCGTAACGACTCCAAGGCATACCACGATAAAAAGCATTATCAAGTCATTTTTCCGCACCTTATAATCCGAGAAAAAGGACCTTCGCCCCGTTCCGTACCCTCTTGCCGTCATACTGTCTGCAGTGACGATTCCGTTCTCCAGCGCCCAGGTAACCATTGACGAAAAAACAGCGACGCCACCCTTCAGCCTACTCCCGAAAGTTTCGTCCTTGTACACGCCAAGGGCAGTCTGGGCCAGCCGAACCTCACGATAATGCCTTCTGAAAAGCGGCACGAACCTGAGACTCATTGAGATAACAAGGGATATTCTCGGCGACAATCCACCGCAAATATACAGAAGTTTGTCACTTGTCATTACCCCCGAAAAACACCTGAACCAATAAAGGGCTGTCACTATTGCCAAGGCTGCAAAAACACCGTAGATAACAGCCTCCAACGTAATTGGGTTATCGTTTACAACGAGAAGCACCGTCACACCGTTATGTGACACCAACGGGTTTATCAATGCAGTAATTAAAAACACCGCGCCGTAGAAAGCGTGGGTTTTCAGCCTCAACCCATCCTCGTCAGAAATAACAAAATAAAGTAACCCACCCAGAAAAGAAAGGCATTGCAGCACGGGATTCATACAAAGCATTGAAATCCCTATAATTATCGCAAAATATATCGCTGTAATTCTCGGGTTGTAATCACCAAAAGCCCTCATCAAGACTCACCTTTCATTTAACAATATCATTACCCATGGTCAAAGAATAGTGCCACTCTACACGATCTCCGTCCTTAAGTACGTATTCTCCGCATCCAACCGACGGCTTCTGTCCGTTTACAAAATACACCCAACCGGACAGATCTCCGTACTGCGCCTCATATATGTAATTTATTCCGGAAACGTAGGCAAGACTGTCTGACATTGCCGTTGTTCCGCTGTGTTCTATATGAATTCCGTGTTTTTTTGCCGCCCTTGTAAGAACATCAAACACCGTGTCCCCGGCCTCAATATCAAAGGAAGTTTTTTCAAGGACAGGCGGCTTGCCAAGGGTATCACATTTAATCTCCAGAGTAATGCTTCCCACAATGTTCTTTTGTTCTGTTTCATTGCCGTAATAATCCTCCGGCAATGAAATATCAGAAACAAGCACAGCCCCTACACCAACTGCTACTATAACCAATACAACGATAAAATTTTTAATATTTCTCTTTCCTGCAACGATGAGCACTATACAAATGATTCCGCCCATTGCGACAATACCTGCACATATCCAAGTCTTAACGTTAATCTCTGATTGCTGTTTATCGCCTTTTGGGGTAATGGGAGATGCCGTTTCCGGAACAGGACACGCTGTTTCTACAGCAGGAGTTTCTGTTTCAAAAATTGAAGGATCTATTTTATCAAACACAAAAAACGGACCCTTGCCGCTTTTCATTCTTTCATAGGCAACACTTGCACAAAAAGCCTGGGACGAGGCGATATGGCTTTTTTCTCCCCCTTTTGTATGGCTGAAATCATTGCCGTCAATACGATATTTCTCCAGCGCCATTACCGGTGAGGTCCTGCTTTTCAGGAAAGCCTCATCATTGCCACAATCAATTCCCAGCGCTGAAAGAGCTATTATCACCTGCGCGGTGCTCTCGCAGTTGTACACTCCGTAGCTTGAAAAATCGCCCTCTTCCGACATTCTCTCAGAAAGAAGCGCCAAGGCTTTTTTCACCGCAGTTGTTACGTCTGCGTTCTCCTCGTAATAAGGGGCAAAAGCCTGCAAAGTCATTGCCGTTGCATCCACATCTCCGTTTGCCCCAAACACGGCCCAGCCGCCATCTTCCAACTGGAAAGACAAAAGTTTCTCAACAAGTGCCTCCGCACCAACGCCATCGCATTCAAAGCCGTTATTTAGCAGATGCAGCGAAAACACATAGCTCATAAGTCCTTGCTTTCCGTATGCATCACAAAGAATTTCGTTTATATAATTTATGTCATCCTCATTGCCGCAAGCTGCCAAAGACAGAGCATATTTCAGTCTTGTAGATGCAGACACCGTCTCATTCTTTTCCATATACTCCAGAAGCGCAGCTCTATAGTTCGAGAAATCATAAATTTCGCCTTCCGCATTTTGTCTGAGGCCTATAACGTACCATTCCGAAAAAACACCTGCATTTTCAGAAAAAAAACCGTCAACCTCAGACTGCGAAAAGGCCGCGCAATATTCAGGCGACAATGCCGAAAAAAACGACATTGCCGCTATGATAACAATTATTAAAGATTTAAGATTATTTTTAATTTTATTATTCATATTTCTTTCTGTTTTTTAATGAAATCAAAACCGTAACAGCAAAAAGCAAAGGCAAAAACATCATTACTACTGCTTTGCCATCATCCGTCTCAGGAACCTTCGGAGTTTCGGGCACTTCCGGAGTTTCAGATGCTTTCGGAGTTTCAGATGCTTCCGGAGTTGCAACTTTTTTGTTAACCGTTATCTTACAAACAGGCGGTACCAACGTAGCCTCTGCAGATTTTGCGCTTAAAACAAATGCCCCTGCTTCATCAAATGGCACAACGGCCTTTCCTTCATCGTCGGTAAAAATCCCGCTGTTTTCACCGCTAATAATTATCTCTGCATTTTTCACAGGAAACACCACAGGGTTAAACTCCGCATCAAAGCCTGCCGCTGAAAGACACAACTCCACAGACTCGCCGGCCTCTGCCTCCTCAGCGAGTGAACTAAAATAGCAATACGTATCCGACCATGCAGTAAGATCGGTGTACGCATAGGCCGCAACGTAATCACCATCTTTTACCGGGTCAACCAGACTCCACGCAGAACCGTTATTTATATAA
>JAGAKK010000070.1 GCA_017625675.1 Clostridia bacterium
AAATGAGAAGCATTTCGGCGGCAAGGTGTATGTAAGCGTCAGAAGTATGTCCTATTGCGCTATCCTGGTGTGTTGTGACACAGGTGATGAGCAGCTTTATATTGACAACGAGGCATCGTTTAAGACTACCGTTGACAGTTTCAGGTTTTCTGTTTTTGATGATTAAGGAGGTCCTTCTTGTATGAAGAATGGATTTATCAGAGGATTTTTTAAAAGTTTCTGCGTTTTGCTTGCTGTTTCTTTGTTGATCGGAACAGTTGCCTGCAAGAAAAAAAGTGACAGAGAAAATCCTTCCGATGATGATGAAATTTTTGTTCCGGCAACGGCTCTTCTGCAGATTGAAGACAGTTTTCTTTATATGTATGAATATCGATATTTTCACAGCAAGGAGCTTGGCGTAGTTCCTGAAAAGGATGAAATAGACGATAACGTCCTTAAGGTGGCAACTGATTATAAATTAAAGGCTGTTTTGGCGGAAAAGAACAATCTTGTGCCTGACGGAAAAGAAATTGAGGCATTAAGGGAAAAGGCAGACTCTTATGCAGAACATTTGTATCAGACGGAGAACGTTGAAAATCAGGCGGAAAGCCTTGAAGATTTTCTGGAGCTGAAATACGGTGTTTCGCAAGAAGAGTTTCAGAAGATATACGTTGAACTTTGTATAGGTCAACTGTATTGGGACAAGGTTATGGAGGCTACTGCTGCGCCTGATGAAGGTGAGATTGAAAAATATTACCTTGAGAATATTGAAAAATATAAATCGGTTCAGCTTATGTATTGCTTCTTTTCCTTGACGGACAATCCTGCAGGAAGATACAAGGAGGTTGAAGATTTGTTTAACAGCGTTGATTCAGCAGAGGAAATGGCAACCTTCGTATCAGAATATTCGGAGCTTCAGGGCGCCAATGAAAATGCAGGATATACGTATTACTTTGACGGAAGCAGCCTTTCTGTGTTTGAAAGCTTCTGTAAAAACGAGAAGCTGAAAGCAGGGGATAAGACCTTGATAATGGCAGAGGATGGCATTTACGCCGTGTTTTGCGAATATATAGATGATCTTAGTTCTGAGGGCGTCAAAACCGAAATTTCCGGCATTCTGGCGGCTGAAAAAGCAAGGCAGAAGTTTGAAAGCGATATTGCATCAATTGATGTCATCATGCACTGATGAAACTTTAATAATATTAATACTAATAATAACATTTTTACTAACCCGGGCATATCATTTTGTATAAATGATGCTCGGGTTGTGATTTTTTGAAGTATAATTTTGGCCTTATCGGGGGCGATCTCAGGCAGACCTATCTTGTAAAGCTTCTGCTTGAGGATGACATTTCTGACAAAATCAATTTATATGGTGTTTCAGGCTTTGACAAGGGAAATAATGATGTAAGGCTTTGTGGCTGTGTTGAAGAGGTGGTTCGGAATTCTGACGTTATTATCGCCGGAATTCCTTTTACAAAGGACGGTGTCTATGTTACGGGTTGTAACGATAATGCTGTCATTCGTGTTGATACGTTTGTCGATAAATTCCTTTCCGTGTGTCCTTGCAGAACTGTGGCAAGCTCAAAATATTTTTTTGCGGGAGCTGTGCCGGGAAACGTTTACGCGCCGCTTAAAGAGGCCGGTGTAAATGTTTTTGATATAACGGCAAGAGATGACTTTGCGGTGCTTAACGCTGTTCCTACGGCAGAGGGGACAATTCAATATATTATGGCTGAAACACCCTATACTCTGGCAGGGCGAAACGTTCTCGTTATCGGGTCAGGGCGAGTGGGGCGAGTGGTGACACATAAATTTGACAGACTTAACGTGAATGTTACGGTGTCCTCCAGAAAACCTTCTGAAAGGGCTCTTTGGAGCGCATACGGAATCAGTTCCTGCGGTTACGGCAAGGATTTTCGTGAGGCCGCTTCAAAAGCCGATATTGTTGTAAACACGGTGCCGTTGCCGGTTGTGGATGATGAATGTTTATCAGTGTTTAAAGATGAAGTCCTTATTATAGACCTTGCAACAGGATGTGATTTTTTTGCCCTTTGTAATAAAAAAATAGCATTGAAATATAAGGTGATAAAGCTCCCGGGACTTCCCGGAAAAGTGGCACCCTTGACTGCAGCGTCATATATTAAAACCGTAATGGTTAATATTCTGGCGGAAAACGGAGGGTAAGGTTTCGTAATAATGAAGGAAAAATATTTTGAAGAATTGATTGGTCTTAAGGTGGGCGTGGCTGTTACAGGCTCTTTTTGTACCATAAGAGAGGTGCTGCAGGAAATAGAGTCATTGGTGGAGTCCGGTGCTGACGTGTACCCGATATTGTCTTTTTCTACAGGAAATATGGATACGAGATTTATAGGGGCTGAGGAGTTAAAGTGCCGGCTTAAAGAAATCACCGGAAATAACGTAATAACAACTATACAGGAGGCAGAGCCTATCGGACCTAAGAAGCTTCTTGACGTGATGGTGGTTATGCCTTGTACGGGAAATACAATGGCAAAGCTTGCAAATTCAGTTGTGGATTCGCCTGCGTTAATGGCGGTAAAATCTCATCTCAGGAATAACAGACCTGTTGTCCTTGCTGTTTCTACAAACGACGGACTTATGGGCAGCGCTGTTAATATAGGAAAAATGCTGGCAAGGAAAAACATTTATTTCGTGCCGTTTGGGCAGGACGATTGCATTAATAAACCTTTCTCGTTGGTGGCGGATTTTACAAAAATCTGTGAGACGGTAAAGGAGGCGGCAGAGGGAAAACAGCTGCAGCCGCTTCTTATAAAAGAGGATAAATGACTTTTTGGAAGAGCTGTGCTTTGGTGCAGTTCTTCCTTTTCTTTTTTATTGCAGAGAAATTTATGATGTGATATACTTTAATTAATAATTTATAGGAGCAAAGGCTATGAGAGTATTATTGGTTGAAGATGAAGTTGCATTGGCAGAAGCTGTAGCCGCATCACTAAAAAAAGAAAATTATACCGTTGACGTTTCCTATGACGGTCTTGACGGCCTTGATCAAGGGCTGACCGGTATTTATGACGTTATTCTGCTTGATATAATGCTTCCAAAGATGAACGGCGTGGAGGTTTTAAGAGAACTCAGGCGCGAGAAGATCATTACGCCTGTTATTATGCTCACTGCAAAGTCCACCATTGACGACAAGCTTAACAGTTTTGAAACAGGCGCAGATGATTATATTACCAAGCCTTTTCACACGAAAGAGCTTATCGCCAGAATTCGTGCGGTTTCAAGAAGAAAGGGCGAAATAGAGGATGCCGTAATTAAATTCGGTGATCTTGCCCTTGATACGAAGCTTTGCGAAATTAGTTGCATTGAAACCGGACAATCCATGAAACTCAGCGCCAAGGAGTTTCAGATGCTTGAATATATGCTTAAAAACAAGCGGCAGGTTATTACGAAAGAACAATTTATCGAAAAGGTCTGGGGCTTTGAGAGTGACGCAGAGTACAACAGCGTGGAGGTTTACATATCCTTTATCAGGAAAAAAATGAGTTTTATAGGCTGTACTACGAAGATTAAGGCGGTAAGGGGTATCGGTTACGTGTTAGAGGAGCAGAAAGATGATTAAAAAATTACGTTTTCAGATCGCTTTTACGGTTTCTCTCGTGCTTTCTCTGGTGTTGGCTGTGATATTGTTTATGGTTAACATTTTAAGCTACAGCAGTACCTACGCTGAGGCCTATGAGCTTATGGAGCTTATTGCGGCAGACAATGGTGAAACGGGAAACGTAATCGGAGATGACCCGTCAAGTAAATTTTATACCTACAGGAATGCCCAGTTCTATTCAGTTTTTTTTGAACACGACGGAAGCGTGGTAATGGTTAAGAATGAAAAGAATTCTGAGTACACCGATGACGAACTGGTAAAAATCTGCGAAGCAATTAATAAAAGCGGAAGCTTTAAAGGAACGTACGGAAAGTTCGTTTATGCTGTGGGTGTGTTTTTCGGAGGGCGGTCCGTGGTTATAATGGATAACTCCGTTAACATTCAGAACATAAGAACAGTAAGACAGAATTCTGTTTTAATCGGCTGCATAGGCATACTCATTATCGGATGGATGGCTTTTGCTGTTTCGGATTGGATAGTATATCCCGTAAAGCAGGCCTATGAAAAGCAAAAGCAATTTATAAGTGACGTCAGCCATGAATTAAAAACTCCTATTGCAGTAATTTCAGCTAACGCAGAGGTGCTGGAGGATGAAGTCGGGGAGAACAAGTGGCTTGATTACATTAAGTCTGAGAGCGACAGAATGAATGGTCTTGTGAAGGATCTTCTTATGTTATCAAGGCTCGACGCATCTGCGGAGCAAAAGGAGTTTGTTTCCGTAAACATGAGCAAGGTGGTTGAGGGAACTGCAATGCCCTTTGAGGTTATTGCCTTTGATAAGAAAATCGGTTTTGACTGCAGCGTTGAGGAAAATATTTCCGTAATGGGAGAAGAGGACAAGCTGAAACAGGTTGTTGTTATACTTATCGATAACGCAATAAAACACACTGATGAAAACGGCTCGATTGAAGTAAAGCTTTATTCCGTAAGGACAAAGGCTGTTCTTGAGGTGATAAATACCGGCGCAGAAATTCCGAAAGAGAACAGGGAGAAAATCTTTGAAAGATTTTACAGAGTCGACGAGGCGCGTAACAGTGAGGAAGGCGGACACGGACTTGGACTTGCTATTGCAAAGTCCATTGTTGACCGTCACAAGGGAAATATAAGTGTTGATTGCGCTAACGGAAAAACTAAATTTAAAGTAATTATATAAGATTATTATTTTTGTGGGCCGCCTTTTAAAGGGCGGCTTTTTTTGTAAAAATTTTCTTTAAATTATAAAAGAGGGTATTGACAATGATAATAAAGGGTGGTATATTTATATATGTTGTTAGCACTCCTTTTGATTGAGTGCTAACAAATAAGAGAAGGAGGTGTTATACTTTGAGCAGAGACGGTGAACTCGATGAGAGAAAACTGATGATTTTAAAAGCTGTTATAGAGGATTACATCGAAAGTTTTGAGCCTGTTGGTTCCAGAACGGTTGCGAAGAAGTATGATATGGGTCTTAGCTCTGCCACTATCAGAAATGAAATGGCAGATCTTGAGGAGATGGGGTATCTTTGTCAGCCTCACACGTCAGCAGGACGCGTTCCTTCTTCAAAGGGCTACCGCGTGTACGTTGATAAGATGCTTGCGCCGGTTGCTGAAAATCCTAAGCTTGCAGGGGCTGTGGTAAGTCTTCTTGAGGGGAAGATAGTTGAATATCATAAACTTATAAAGGCTGCGGCAGAGATTATTTCTGAGATGACACAGTACACAGCTATCGGTATGACTAAGCCGAAGGAACAGTTTATTATCAAGGCTATGCAGATAGTGCCTGTTGATTTGAATCACGTGCTGGCGGTGGTTGTTGCAGAAAACAACGTTACTAAGAGTGCTATGGTTAAGATTGACGGCGAGGCTTTGAAGCCTGATATGATAATTTCACTTTCCGGAGTTCTTAATGATCTGTTTTCAGGACGGCCTGCAGAGAGTATAAGCATTATGATGATAAACGAAGTTGTAAAGCTTTCGGGCGTGTCCAGAAACATCGTGCTTCCTATCATTGATGCCATTATCGACTGTGTGAAGCAGTGTGAACACGGCGAGCTCTACACGGAAGGCGCAGCGAACCTACTTAAATTTCCTGAATTTGACGACATTGACAAGGCAAGAGAGTTTATTGATCTTATTCAGGATAAGGATGCTCTTAAAAAAATTGCCAAAGGGTCTGATGGAGAGAAGACCGGGTTGGTTGTTACCATCGGCGGAGAAAACGGAGAGAACGGCCTTGACGATTATTCAGTGGTTTCCGCTTCGTATAATATTGACGGCGAGTGCATCGGTACTATAAGTGTTCTCGGTCCAACCAGAATGGATTATTCAAAAGTAATTTCGTCCCTTGAATATATGCAGAAAATGATTGAAAAAAAGGCTAAAGAAGAGGGAAAAGACAATAGCGCAGAAAATAAGAAAGGAGATTCCGAATAAATGAACGAGCAAGATAATATTGTTAATGAAAACGATAATGTTGCTGAGGACATAAAAGAGGGCGACTCCGGTGAGACACCGGGCATTGAGGAAACTGCGGCAGAGGATAAGAAGTCGGGAAAGAAAAATTTCTTCTCAGGCAGGCAGGCGTCTTCTGAAGCAAAGAAACTGAAAGACGAAAACGAGGCCTTGAAAAAAGCCAATGACGAACTGAAGGACAGCTACATGAGAATGGCGGCAGAGTACGAGAATTATAAAAGACGTACCGCAAAAGAAATGGAGAGCCGTTATTCAGACGCAAAGGCGGATACAGTAAAGAAGCTCCTTCCCGTAGTGGACAGCTATGAAAGAGCTCTTTTGATTGAGATTCCGTTAGAGTGCGAGGCGTATTCTCAGGGTATAAAAATGATATACGATATGCTTATGGAAACGCTTTCTTCCATGGGTGTTGAGGAGATCAAGGCAAAAGGCGAGGTTTTCGATCCCAATTATCACTATGCGGTAATGCATGCAGACGATGATTCAGTGGGTGAAAACATTATCATAGAGGTCTTTGAAAAAGGCTATAAAATAGGCGATAAGGTTTTAAGGTACAGTATGGTAAAGGTTGCAAACTGACAAACGCTCAGCGGTGCAACAATAATTATAAACTGATTTAATTTTATTTAATTGATTTGGAGGTATTTTTAAATGGCTAAAGTTATAGGTATTGACTTGGGAACAACCAATTCTTGTGTAGCAGTTATGGAAGGAAAGGAGCCTGTTGTAATCGCAAATGCAGAGGGTGCAAGAACGACCCCTTCTGTTGTAGCTTTTACAAAGCCCACAGCAGATAAGCCTTCTGAGAGATTGGTTGGCGATATTGCAAAGCGTCAGGCAGTTACAAACCCTGACAGAACGGTTATGTCAATTAAGAGAGACATGGGTACGGACAGAAAGGTTTCTATTGACGGAAAGAACTTTACTCCTCCCGAGATTTCCGCAATGGTGCTTCAGAAGCTTAAAGCTGATGCAGAGGCATATCTCGGCCAGCCCGTTACACAGGCAGTTATTACAGTTCCTGCTTACTTCAGTGACTCTCAGCGTCAGGCAACAAAGGATGCCGGAAAAATTGCAGGTCTTGAGGTTCTGAGAATCGTTAACGAGCCTACAGCAGCTGCTCTTGCTTACGGTCTTGATAAAGAGACTGATCAGAAGATTATGGTGTTTGACCTCGGCGGCGGTACGTTTGACGTTTCTATCCTTGAAATCGGCGACGGCGTGTTTGAGGTTCTTGCAACAAACGGAAACAACAGACTCGGCGGAGATGACTTCGACCAGAAGATTATTGATTATCTCGTAGCAGAATTTAAGAAGGAGAACGGTATTGACCTTTCAGGTGACAGACTCGCGATGCAGAGACTCCGTGAGGATGCAGAGAAGGCTAAGATTGCCCTTTCCGGCGTAACCTCTACAAATATCAACATTCCTTACATTACAGCAGACGCTACAGGTCCTAAGCACCTTAACGTAACTCTTTCCAGAGCTAAGTTTGACGAGCTTACAGCAGACCTTGTAGAAAAGACTATGGGCCCCACAAGACAGGCTATGAGTGATGCAGGTCTTGCCCCCAGCGACATCAGTAAGATCATTCTCGTAGGTGGTTCTTCCAGAATTCCTGCAGTTCAGGAGGCTGTTAAGAAGTATCTTGGCAAAGAGCCTTTTAAGGGCATTAACCCTGACGAGTGTGTTGCAATAGGCGCTGCGATTCAGGCAGGCGTTCTCACAGGCGACGTTAAGGATCTTCTCCTTCTTGACGTAACTCCTTTGTCACTCGGTATTGAGACAATGGGTGGTGTATGCACAAGACTTATCGAGAGAAATACGACTATTCCTACAAGAAAGAGCCAGATTTTCTCTACAGCGGCTGACAACCAGACTGCAGTTGACATCCACGTTCTCCAGGGTGAGCGTGAGATGGCGGCATATAATAAGACTTTGGGTAACTTCCAGCTCACAGGCATTATGCCTGCTCCCAGAGGCGTTCCTCAGATTGAGGTAACATTTGATATTGACGCAAACGGTATCGTTAACGTATCTGCAAAGGACCTTGGCACAGGCAAGGAGCAGAAGATTACAATTACCGCTTCCAGCAACCTTTCTGATGCTGAAATTGAGAAGGCTGTTAAAGAGGCTGAGGAGTTTGCAGCTCAGGATAAGAAGGCAAAAGAGGCTGTTGAGACAAAGAACAACGCTGAAAGCTCCGTATACCAGGCAGAGAAGCTTGTGGCAGATATGGGAGATAAGCTTGAGGCTTCCGACAAGGCTGACGTAGAGGCTGCTGTCCGGAAGGTTAAGGATGCTATTGCCGCTAATGACGCAGACGCTATGAAGGAGACCACAGAGGCTCTCACAAAGGTATTCTACGGAATTTCCGAGAAGATTTACAAGGCAAATCCCGAAGCATTCAACCAGGCTGCAGGTGCTGCAGGCGCAAATGGAGCAGGAACTGCAGACAACGGTGCTCAGGACGCTGACTATACAGTAGTTGACGACAACTAATATCTTATTTAAAGGACAATTTTATGGCAGATAAACGTGATTACTATGAGGTGCTTGGCGTAGACAAGAATGCCTCAGCAGATGAGATCAAAAAAGCCTATAGAAAAGTTGCAAAAATGTATCACCCGGACCTTCATCCGGGTGATGCTGATGCAGAGGCGAAGTTCAAAGAGGCCAATGAAGCCTATGACGTGCTGAGCGATGCAGAGAAAAAGAGCAAGTACGACCAGTTCGGTCACGCTGCTTTTGATCAGACTGCAGGCGGCGGTGCTTATGGCGGTGGCTTCGGAGGGGGCTTCGGCGGTTTTGAGGACATATTCAGCTCATTTTTCGGCGGTGGTTTTGGCGGAGGCGGAGCTTCCAGAAGAAATGCGCCTCAGAAGGGTGAAAACGTCAAGACTTTTGTGGATCTTACTTTCCTTGAGGCAGCCTTTGGTGTTGAAAAGGAAATCAATATAAATAAGTTCGTGCAGTGTGACGACTGTCTGGGAACAGGCTCAAAGTCCAAGACGAAGACAAAGTGTACCGGATGTAACGGTACAGGTACTGTCAGAAAGGTATCAAACTCTGTTTTCGGTCAGATCATGAGGGAGGCGCCTTGTGACAAGTGCGGCGGAAGCGGAAGCATTATTACCGATCCTTGCGGCTCCTGCGCAGGAAGAGGCAAGGTAAGAAGAAATGTCAATATGACGGTTAAGTTCCCTGCAGGAATCAATGAAGGCCAGTCCGTTTCTATGTCAGGAAAAGGAAATCCCGGAGTAAACGGCGGACCTTTCGGCGACCTTCTCGTTGGTGTAAGAATTAAAGATGACCCGAGGTTTGAGCGTGACGGCTACGACGTGTATGAGGAGATAAAGATTTCTTTTGCTCAGGCGGCAATAGGCTGTTCTGTTCAGATTGATTCACTTGAAGGAAAGATTGAACTTAAGATTCCTGAGGGCACTCAGTATGGTACTAAGTTCAGACTTAAGGGCAAGGGTATTCCGAAACTCCAGCAGAGCACAAGAGGCGACTTGTACGTTATCGTGGTTATAGACGTACCCACAAAGCTTAACGAAAGTCAGAAAAATATACTTAAAGAGTTTGACTCCGCTACAGATAACTTGCTTGGCGGAACTCAGACAGCTGAGGGAAGCAAAAAGAATTTCTTTGGCAAAAAGAAAAAATAAAATGCGTTTAACAGACTATGCGGGCTTTTTGTCCGCATAGTTTTGGCATATTTACATAACAATATATTAAAAATTTGGGATTGATAAAGATGCTTAGATTTTATTATGTTATTATTCTGAGAATATTTTCGATAATGTATTTTGTGCCTAAGATGGCGTATTATGCAAGGCATCCGGAGAAATATTCAGAGGAAGATTGCTATGCCTTGGCGCAGAACGTAGTAGGAAAAGTAATAAAAACTGCGCGAGTTACCACAGAATATTACGGAACTGAAAATTTGCCCGATGAAAACGGCTATCTTATGTTTGCAAATCATCAGGGAAAGTACGATGCTCTTGGCGTATTTGCAGGACACGAAAAGCCTTGCTCTGTGCTGATGGATAAGGAGCGCTCTGAAATGTTTATTGCAAAGCAATTCGTAGATCTTCTTAAAGGCCAACGTATTGAAAAGGGCAAGCCGAAACAGCAGGTTTCCGTTCTGAAACGCATTGCGGAGGAGGTAAGTGCGGGCCGTAATTATCTGATATTTCCTGAAGGCGGCTACGAAAAGAAGAGGGATAATTCTCTGGAGGAGTTTAAGTACGGCTGTTTTCACAGCGCAAT
This sequence comes from Clostridia bacterium, assembly GCA_017625675.1. Lineage (GTDB taxonomy): Bacteria > Bacillota > Clostridia > UBA1212 > UBA1212 > RGIG8523. The sequence goes on from JAGAKK010000070.1 coordinate 10,346, forward strand.
GAAAGCAAAGTGTCCCGTAGTACCGGTTGCTCTTCTTGACTCCTATAAGCCTTTTGGTAAAAACTCATTGAGGCGGGTATACACAAAGGTGGTTTATTTGCCGGCTGTTGAATATGAGTTTTATAAGGATATGACTGCGGAGGAGCTTTGCGGTTATGTTAAAGAACAAATTAAAAACATTATAGACAGGTATGAGGCTTTACAAGGTGCTTCTGATAGTAAAAGATCCGCCTGAAAAGTTTTTGAAAAATTTTTGAAAAATTTTCAAAATAGGTCTTTACATTTTGAATTCATTCTGCTATAATCTTATCTCGTTGGCGGGGTGTAGCTCAGTTTGGCTAGAGTGCTTGCTTGGGGTGCAAGAGGTCGCCTGTTCAAGTCAGGTCACTCCGACCACGGCCGCAGATGATTTCATCTGCGGCTTTTTTTCTTTATTTCCCGGACGAATTGATAATTTTGGGAAATAATTGATTTTAATTATTTTATGTGTTAAAATTCATTATTGAAAATAAGAGTTTTATGAAAGGACGAATATTATGATTATAAATCCCAGCTTCTATGAGATGGAAGGAAATAAGGAGAAGGGTTACGATCTTTTTTCCAGACTTCTGAAAGAGCGTATCGTATTGCTTTTTAATGACATTAACGATGACCTGGCTTGCACCGTTATTGCCCAGCTTCTTTATCTGCAGGCGATTGATGATAAAAGCGATATTACGATATATATTAATTCTTACGGCGGATCGGTTTCTGCAGGCTTTGGTATTTATGACACCATTAAAAATCTTAAATGTGACGTGAATACCGTTTGCGTTGGAATGGCTGCCAGCATGGGCGCATTTCTTCTTTCTTCCGGTACGAAGGGAAAGAGATTTTCTCTTAAGAACAGCCAGATAATGATTCATCAGGTTCTGGGCGGCGCAGAAGGTCAGGCGTCTGACATTGAAATTGAGGCTATGCAGATTATGAAAATTAAAGAGCGCCTTAATTCTATTCTTGCAGAGAACACAGGAAAATCCCTTGAGGAGGTTACCGCCGACACTGAGCGTAATAACTGGATGTTCCCTGAGGATGCTATAGAGTACGGAATTATTGACCACATCATCGGTATGAATGATGCTGACGTTCCTTCTATCAGCGCTGATTAAAGGAAATTAATTGACAAAAGACTACTGATTATAGTATTATTATCGGGTAGTTCATATTTAAAGGCTATGATGAAAAGGAGTAGCAT
>JAGAKK010000071.1 GCA_017625675.1 Clostridia bacterium
CTGCTGTAGGAGTAGCTGTGTGCTCTGCTGTAGGAGTAGCTGTAGGAGCCTCTGTCTCATCTACAACAGGAACATCATCTGTAGCAGGTGCATTAGGATCCTCTGAAGGAACGGGAGTAGCCTCAACGTAATCCTCAGGGTTTACTGCAGTACCAACAACGAAATCATCAAAGTAAAGCTCATCCTTCAAATTCTCAGGGGCAGTAGACGCCATATCATAGCCGTGCTGATCAAGACGGAGACCAACCACTGTCATAGGAGACTCAAAGTATGTGTACTCACCCATAATCTCGCCGTTAATAACCACTTTATATACATTTGAGAAAGGAGCGAGAAGGAAAACAACTTTGTACTCCTTGTTTGCCTCAAGCTTCAAAACGTTAGTCATCTTACGTCCGTTACCATCTGCAGCCTGAGCCTCATCCCACACGGTGAACCATGCTTCGCCGTCTGCATTTCCTGCAATATTAGCAATTCCGTTCGTAAACGACCAGCTATCATAGAGACTGTTACTGTCTGTTCCAAGACGAACTGCCACACCGTACTCACCAAGTTTCTTAAACATAAAAGAGAATGATGCAGCAATATCTCCACCGATACCGCCTACTGTCTCAATCTGGTAAGAAACGTTCTGGTGGTGCTCTTTATGTCTGCTGAGCTGGATCATCTTATCTCCATTCACGTCAACAACTCTTACACCTACGTCAAGCTCATCGTCCATGGGGAACGCACCATTTACGTGACGACCACCGTGAACACCCTTAACTGCAGGGTCGGGAGCGCCGGCTGTATCCTCATCTGTGTAAGCATTCTCGTTAGTAGCATAGATCTCAAAATCTTCTATTAATTCTTCCTGAATAACCTGTGTCCACTCTTCAGCGGAAACGGGAAGAACTGCCATAGAAGCAACTATTGCGATAGTAAAAATGATTGCTAAAATCTTTTTCATTTTATCCTCCTTGTAAATAACACAAATTTGTATCTTTACACTACCAAAAAAATCAACTCTTGTCAATTGAAAATTTCATTATCTTAAAACATAAACAAAGTTTTTTTGAATAACAATATTATCGTGAAGGAAATAATAACGTTACCGAACACACAAATTACCGGGGAGGTATAATATATGAGAGTAAAAACAAACACCGCAGACAGCGGAATAAAAAATCTTTTTTCGGCAATAACCGCCTTTGCGGAAAAAACCGCAAATCGCAAGAAAAATGCTGCAGAAGAGGAAACTCTTACACCTGAGCAAAAGAAAAAAGCAGAGGAATTACAGCGCCTCAAGGATCAATTAGGAAGCGTCAAGCGTGAAATAACTACCATTAACGCACAATTTAACGACGCCTCAGAGCCTGAGTGCATTGCATATTACGCATACCTTCTTAAAGCCACCGAAGCAAAATACGACTATCTTTTGCGTCTTGCAAGAGAATCCGCCGCAAACAGCGACGCAGCAGAAGAAGAAATTTCATAATATTAATAATAATTCCGAACGCACAGTGTTATAAGCCCCTGTTTCTGCATACATTTTAACATATAAAACAGTAACAGGAATACACTGATGAATTTTCTTGAAAAAGCAAGGCAACTATTTGAAAAGTCCGTAAACTACGTAAAAAGTCATTCTCCGAAAAACAATCCCGAAGCACTTATCGCAGAAGCCGAGGGGCACATTGAAAAAAGCAAAAAGGCCGCGGGAAAACAACTTATGGCTATACAGGAGCTTACCGGAACCATAAAAAAAGAACTGAAAGCAAAAGAAGCAGAGCTTATCGACATTCAGGAGTGCGTACAGCTTGCCGTCAATGAAAACGACAAGGAGCTTCTGGTGTCACTCCTTCTCCAGCAAGAAAAAACAGAAAACGACTATCTTGCTCAAAAAAACCTCTACGACAACGCCGTTTCCGACGCAGTAAAAATAAGCGACAGCTACCGCAGATTTGAAAAAGACGTCAACGAGCTTTTAAAAGACCTTGCCACCTTGAAAACAAGAGCACAATTTCTCAAAATGCGCGAGCAGATCATACTCCTTGAAAATCGCTTTGAACAACAGACGCTGTCAGGGCAAAGCGACCTTCGCAGCAACGGATACAGACAATTGCCCCCCAAAAACGACATTATCAACAAAAACAACAGCCGAAAAAAAGCATTGGAGCAGGCGGAAGCCCTCCTTCAGATAAAAAACGACTGAAAAAAGCAGTTGTCCCCTGAACCGATTACCGGCAGGAGACAACAGTTTTTCAATATTTATTTAGTACTGTTTTATTCTTCCGACGTCTCATTTTCAGAAACGTTTTCTGTCGCTGCTTCACCTTCGGAAACAACGTCCTTTCCGGCAACGGCTTTCCTCTTTTTGCCTTTCACACACAAAACAACGGTAGTTACCACAGCCGCAACCACGCCCACACCTATGCAGGACCACAGCGTTATCACACCCGGGGCAATCTTTTCATTCTCAAATTCCCAGCGCGCAATGCTAAACACACCGTTTTCCAAGGTCACGCCCCTCAGCTCAATGGTATGAGTACCGTATTCGTCAAGATACGTAAGGTCCATATTTCCTATGTGCGCGTTAAGGTTTCTGCAATTTTTATAGGAGCCCTTTTTCACTTTATAAACGTCGTTTCTGAAATCTGCGCTTATCTCCTGCCATGGGCCGTCATCAACACGCACCTCAAAACGCAGAACGTTATCCTTGCACACCGTCCAGCCGGAATATGAAAGCATCAACTCAGATTTTTCTGTAATCGTCTGCTTTTTGTATATTGCACCGCTGTCATCTTTTTCAAAAATTCCGCTGTCAAAGTAGGATTCATAGCGGGGCAATTTCTTGTCGCCGCTCTCTTCAACGATTTTAATAACAGCCAGCTGAACCTTGTTGCCCTTCCTAGTAGTTCCGTACACCACCGCCTCTGCGCCGTCCGCAAAATCCGCCTCTATGGTTCCGCTGTAATAATTTTTTCCTTTATTGTCAGCAAAATCATAATAAAGACCGCTTGCCTCTGCGTAGCCGTCACGCTTCTCCGCTTTAAGCTTTTTCTCTTTTCCGCCGTTAACGGAGATTGTAAAGGACTTGAATTCTTCCTTGTGGAAAGCCCAGCCGGAAATACTGATTTTCTCCGTGTCATAAGGAACTACAGTCACGCCCTCTGCCGCATCGGAAAGCTTAACGTCGCTTATCGGGTACTCCACGCCGCTTACGAAGGTTCTGTCCTTATCCACGCCCTCTATTTTCTCATACTTTACGTTTTCAATATCCCTGTAACGGATTATATCGTATCCGTTGTCCAGTTTTGCCTGAAAATCCGCAAGAGTTCCTGTAGTACCGCCCACGCCGTAGCTTCGCACCGTCATTATCGGAGGAGTCTGCTCAATGGTGGTAATGCCTGCCACCTTGCCATCCTTATCGTAAATCACGTCGTAAATGAGAACCACGTGAACGCCGCCCTTATTTATTGCCATGCCGGGCTCAATCACCTGATAATCCTTCCCAAGCACGATAAACCTATCGGGGTCTGCCTCCATAGACGCGGTGGTAGTTCTGTGGTCAAGCATCCAGCAATATGACACGAAGGAGCTGCAGTCGCTTGCCATATAAGGGCCGAAACGGATCTTGCCGTCCCCTGCGCCCTCGTCATAATACCATGTATTAAGGCCCCTGTCGGTGTAAAACTTACTATTTTGGTCCTTTGTTGCATCAATGAATTCCTTTATGGTAACAGTCTGTCCCACGTATTCGCCCTGATGCACCGGCTGACCGTAAGGAATGCCCTTGTACGTAACGCCTGCAAGGAACTGCTTCGGAGTTTCCTCTTCGGTATCATACATACTCATATCCTGCAAGGGAGTCCACTCCACCTCGTACATTTGTCTTGCCCTCAGAAGAGTATTTTTTGCACCCTCTGAAAGTTCTTTGCGGTAATAACCCTTGACGCCGTTTACGTACGCCTCTGTCATACCGCTTTTTGCTCTGTTTGCATTAACGGACGTTACGCCGCCTGCTGCAATAATAGTCATCAATAACACCGCCGTCAATTTCTTAAACATCTGCTTTATCCCTTTCTGTTTCCATATAAAACACAAACTGAAGCCACGCAGTCACTATTCTCCGTCCGAGGAGTCGAAAAAACGACTTCTCCGTCAAAAATCTCCTGCCAAAACCGCATATTGCCATCACGATCAAAGGCCACCCGTATGTCAGGAAGAGAGTATGCAAGGCCTGTTCCCAACGCCTTTGCAAAGCTTTCCTTAATCGTCCATATCCTGAGAAAAGCTTCCGTGTCAAACTCCCCTTTTCTCATAACGCATTCAGCCTCTTCTTTTGAAAAATATTTTTCTGCAAGTCGTCTGTCCGCGGGTCTCTCTTTTATTACTTCAATATCGCACCCCACAGAGACACAAGGAGCGCCGTCAGAGCCCACCTCGTCAATGGCAAAGGCCGCCATCACCGCATTTTCTGTATGGGACATGTTGAAAACAATATCAGGTCGCCCCTTAATAAAAGGCTTACCGTGTTCTCCTGTTTCGTATTCTGCAGTGCCCATGGGAATACCAAACTTATCCTGCAGTGTTTTTTCAAGAAGGTACGCCGCCTCTACAGACTGGCAATATTTTTTGTAGTTTTTGTCAGATTTGTCTGCTTTTGTTTTTCTATAAACAGACAATGCCCGATAGTGCTCCTGCACCCGGGCAACGTCTATATTCTCAATATTCTCTGTGGCAATATAAATCATCAGAGGTTCTTCATTACAACGCCTTCGATAACGCCCACGGCATTGTCGCAGTTGTCCATACATGTTTCCATATCGTCAAAAATAGTGGTCCATACGATCTTCGTAACCGCATCATTGTCTTCTGTGAAGAGCTTTCTGATGCAATTTGACTGCATCTCGTCACCCTCCGTCTCAAGCGCATCAACGGCAAGAAGCATATTGCCCAATTCCTTGGATTTTCTGAAGTTCTTAAACTCCTCCATTGCGGCCTTCATAGCCTTCGTTGTCTTCACAATAAGCGCCGCAAATTCAACGGCATCTGCTCTGATGCTGTCAATGTTGAACATATAAATTCTTCTCATAATATCGTCAATGTCATCAACGATATCGTCAAGTATGTGTGCCATTCTGGAAATATCCTCACGGTCAATAGGCGCAATAAACTCGTGGGCAAGCACCTCGATCATTTCGTTCTTCACGCTGTCAGCAGTATGCTCAATAGCGTGAATCTCATTCATATTGGCCGCAAACGTCTCTCTATTATATTCAACAAGGCTCTTGTGAAGATATTCAGCCGCCTCACACGCAATATCAGCGCTCTTACAGAAAAATGCAAAATAATCGTAATCTTTTTTCTTAGCCATAATAAGCCGTCCTTTCTTTATTCAATACCAAAGTATGTACTATATTCTATTCTCAATTAAAACAATCCGAAAATCTTTACCATTACAAAGCCCAGTATTCCGCAGCCGGGGAACGTGAGCACCCACGCAAGAACCATCTCGCCTACCACTTTCCAGTTAACGGCGGAAAGTCTCTTTGATGCGCCAACACCCATTATGGCAGTGGTCTTTGTGTGTGTAGTACTTACGGGAATACCTGTTACGGAAGCAATCATCAGGCAAACAGCCGCCGCAAGGTCAGCCGCGAAGCCCTGATAGGTTTCAAGCTTTACCATTCCCATACCGACTGACTTGATGATTTTATATCCGCCGATAGAAGTACCCAGAGCCATTACTACAGAGCAAAGCACCATAAGCCAGATCGGCACCTCAAATTCCGTCACACCCATCTGACCCTTGGCGATAAATGCGCCCAGAAGGAAAACACCCATAAATTTTTGGCCGTCCTGAGCACCGTGCATAAACGCCATAGCCGCGCCGCCGAAAATCTGAGCTCCCTTAAAGCCGGGAGTTACTTTCTGACGGTCTGAATATTTAAACAATCGCTCAATAATTCTCGTAGTGATAAAACCTGTACCAAGTCCGAGAACAGTGGAAAGAACAAGGCCGATAACTACCTTGATCCATTGCTCCCCGCTGATGCCCTCAATACTGTTATGCATAGCAATAGCCGCACCTGAAAGGCCTGCAATAAGCGCATGGCTCTCACTGGTGGGAATTCCGAAGGCCCAGGCAAGCACAGCCCAGGCAATAATCGCAACCAACGCCGCGCAAAGACCCTTAGTGGCATCTCCTGCATCCGTACCGAAATTTACCATCTTAAAAATAGTGGTAGCAACCTCATCACTTACCAAAGTCATAACAAACACACCCAGGAAGTTACATATCGCCGCCATAATAATGGCAGGTCCCGGCTTCATCGCCCTGGTGGAAACACAGGTGGCAATGGCATTAGGTGCATCTGTCCAGCCGTTTACCAAAATAACGCCCAAAACAAGCAACGACGTGATAAGCACCCAGGGATTTTCAATAGCACTTTTTATGAAATCCAAGGGGTTGATTGTCTGAGCCACAAGACTGTACATCATCCTTAACAGATCCTCCATATTTCATCAAAAACTTTTTCTTCGCCGGTCATAGTGTCTAAAAGAACACACTTCCCAACGACCGACGAGAAAATCATACCATAACTTGTCTTTTTACGCAAGAAATTTACATTTCTTTTCATATTTTTCAGTCGAAAGTTTAACCTGAATTTAACATTTTGCTCTTCAATATCTCCTCAGAAAAAATTTTTTAATAATTTTTTTAATTTTTTTAAAAATAACTCTTGCAATTTATAAAAAACCGTGCTAATATTACTAACGTTGTTCGCGTGGTACCAAGTACCCGCGGACTTAACATAGATTTAGCGGAATTGTGTAAAGGTAGCACGAATGACTCTGACTCATTTTGTCTGGGTTCGAATCCTAGTTCCGCTGCCACGATCCGACTCGAAAGAGTCGGATTTTTTTGTTCTCCGAAAAAAGTTCATCCTTGCAAAGCGCAACCAGTGTGATACAATATTATTACAGTAGTCTTACAGTATTTAAAAACTCCGCGGTGAAAAATCATGACTGAGCAAATAACCATTAAAGTTAACGGCATACCTATTAAAACCCAGGCAGGCTTATCTCTTTCTGAAATAACAAAAGGAGAGAAGCCCTGCGGCGGCCACGGCCTCTGCGGAAAATGCAAAGTCATTGCCAAGGGAGAGCTTTCACCTATAACGGAAAGGGAAAAGTCCTTGCTGTCAGCAGAACAGCTTTCCGAAGGCTTCCGCCTTGCCTGTCTTACCTTTGCTCTCGGAAACTGCGAAATCGTAACACCTGACGGTGAAAAAGGTTCACAGATTGTTACAGAGGGCGCACTTCCGGCCATTGAAATTGACCCGATCTTTAAAGAATACGGTGTTTCAATAGATATCGGCACCACCACCCTTGCGGCAAGGCTCTACAAGAGCGACGGCACGTTGGTTTCAAGTACATCAATGCTCAATCCCCAGCAGGAATGGGGCGCAGACGTTATCTCAAGGGTAGAAAGCGCCCTTAACGGAAAGGGAAAGGAACTTGCATCATCCATAAGGGCTGCCCTTAGCGGCATTATTACAGAGCTTGCTTTTTCGGCAGATATTGACCCCAAAAACATTGACGGCGTCGTCATTACCGGCAATACGATAATGCTTTCACTGCTTACAGAAACCTCCCCGGAGCCCTTCTCCCACGCGCCTTTTGAGGCCAAAAGACTTTTTGGAGAAACTCTTTCAGCCGCAGAGCTTAAGGTACGCGTTTTGAAAAAAGATACAAAAATTTACGTTGCTCCCTGCATCTCCGCTTTTGTAGGCGCTGACACAGTTTGCGCCCTGCTTGCCACAGAGCTTTGTTCAAAAGACACGGCAATGCTTGCAGACATCGGCACCAACGGCGAAATTGCATTGTGGCACAATGGAAAGCTGACGGTTTGCTCCACCGCCGCCGGGCCCGCCTTTGAGGGCGTGGGTATTTCGATGGGTATGAGGGGCGCTGCAGGCGCTATTGACAAGGTAACTCTTATTAACGGGAAACTTGAACCCCACGTTATCGGAAACGTTCCGCCCGCAGGAATTTGCGGCAGCGGCCTCATTGACGCGGTGGCTTGCCTTCTTGACAACGAAACCATTGACGAAACAGGTTATTTTGAGGATAAATCAATTCTTATAAAAGCTCCTGTGTCAATTACCCGGCAGGATATACGTATGCTACAGCTCGCCAAAAGCGCAATCAAGGCAGGTGTTATGACCCTTCTCCACAACCAAGGGCTTTCGGAAGCAGATATTTCTTCCCTGTATATTGCCGGTGGCTTTGGCAATTACCTTAACAAGCGCAACGCCGCAAGGATAGGGCTTCTTCCCAAAACCCTTGCAGCAAGGTCATTATCCGCAGGCAATGCCGCATTGTCCGGTGCTTCAATGATTCTTTTAAACAGCGCTTCCAAGACAAAGGCAGAAGCCATCGCAAAAGTCGCCAATGTTACGGAACTGGCCACAGACCCGTTTTTTTCAGAAGAATACGTTGCAGGAATGCTTTTCGAGGGATAAATCGGTGGCAGATTTGATAAAAGCTGTTGACAAGGGATATAAAACAGAATAAAATGAATATAGAAAAAGAGAGCGTTGCCGATAGACGGTCAGCTCCTTCTTATAGGATTGAAAAATAATCGCCTAAGTTGGGGAACTTGTGGGGCGATTATTTTTTATGTAAACAAACTAAAATTAAACTAATTACAGTAAACATAATCATCAGTATTTCGTAATCACTCACGAACACCACGCTCCTTTCTTTTTGGGCACAAAAGCACAAAAGTCAGGAGCATAACCGCCTACCCGTCAATAACGCCTTCCGGCGTTAGATCGTGACGCTCTCTCACATAATCATTGTATATTATTTCCCGGCTTTCTGCAATCGATGGGAAATAATCAATCAAATAAATCTTCCATTGTCACTCCGAGAATTTTCGAAATGACGTAAATTTCTTTGTCCGTGGCACTTCTGACCTGTCCTTCTAATTTAGAATAACTTGTAGGATTCATGTCACAGCCCATCGTTTGAATTCTTGCTATAAAGTCTTTTTGTTTTATTCCTCTTTCTTTTCGCAATTGCTCAATATTTTTTCCGACCATATTAGCAGTCCCGTAAGAGTGTTTTCTTATCTTCATAAATAACCCAGCCTTATAATTTCATTAATAAAATTATATTGCCCCATTCTCTTGACAAAATTCCAAAACAGAATTATAATTTAAAAAATAATTCCAAAACGGAATAATAAAAGGAGGATTTCTATGAAGAAAAGAATTTTATTATTGGTACTAAGCATTTCTGTTTTATGCACCGGTATTCTTTGTTCCTGTGGAATAAGTAGGCTATCAATTAAAAAGTTTACAGCCACAATGAAGGAATATGACGAGGATCTTGTTCTTACAGAACAGTCTGATGGAACTTTTACCTATGAGGACACCAGTAGCATTGACCCTGTAAAATATTGCATTACAGGAAGTGAAAATAAAATATCTAAAATCCAAATTATTTCTTTGAATCTTTCAAAAAAAGACTTGACCATTGATCAGTTTTCAACTTCTTTTGCAAAGGCGATGTCCGGAAATTCAGGTTCCCTAAGCATGATGGATATCAGGCGCAATAGTTGTTACGTTCGGGCACTAAGACTCTTTGATCTACTATTAAAAGATTCAACTACAGAAAATATGACGTTACAAAATTATGCGGAATATATCGTATACGAAAAATCCATATCAGAAAACGGATGGACTATATCATTTTCAATTCAAAACGACTCAGTATCTATGACAGCTGAGCTTATTTAATAACAGGAGGTAATTATTATGAACAAACAAGAAGCAAACTCAAAGAAAAAAGTATGTATGGTATTAATCTGCATTCTCTGTGTTATTGGTATTGCAGTATCAATTCTGGGAATCACTGCAGATTGCGGCGGTGGCTACGAGTCAAATGCATATTATGGGGGAGACGCATATACCGGAATGCAACAGGCTTCTGCACAAACTGCAAACAATGTTTTAGCCGTTGGCGAAATTATTGAAACCGGTCTTCATTTTATGGGAGGAGTTTCTGTTTGCGCCTTTGCAATTATTCTTATTTCTACAATTGCAAAAATACAGGAATTAAATATTAAGGAGGAGGACATACCAAATGCAAAGTAAATTGATAAAAAAATATGATATTCCCGACAGTGTAAGAAAACAGTATGCCAAGTACCTTTCACTGGAACTTTATACCGACAAATTAGTTGCCAACAGTCCTAACAAAGGCGCAATTACATTCTTTTTTAAGAACTTTTTGCGCGTAGAATGGACTCCGGCTTCTCTTGTATCACAATTTGCACAGGTTGTTTTTATAACTCCCGAAAATGCAAACAACTTTGTAAATTACAATAATATAAACAGTGCCGTTGACACCAATAAATTGCTTTTTTGCAGCGGAATGTTCTCTTACACTGCGGCAAATGATTATTCAAAGAAATTGTATATGGACATAAAAAGAGCAATGGACGAATATAAGTCCAATGAATCATTCGCTGGTTCAGGAACAACAGTGCAGGCGGCACTTTCTCCCGCTGAAGAATTGAAGAAATTTAAGGAATTACTTGATATAGGTATTATCTCTCAGAAAGAATTTGATGCAAAGAAAAAACAACTGCTTGGGCTTTGATGTTAATTTTCTTGTTAAATTATGACTCTTGACATAAAAGCCATAAAGAAAGGAGGCCTCTTATGGGCGATTATAATTATAAAAACATAGGCTATTCTGTAAACGATACTAACTCTCAAAAATTTATTGAGCAAATCTTTGACTGTTTCAATATTACAAACATAAAAGACTATGACGAAGACCAGTATCCCCCTATGACATACATATTTGCACCAAAAAGAAACGGCAATGCGACCAAGACTAAAGTTGATGCAGCGGAGCTTTTCAATCTTCTCAATGGACTTTTCAGTGGTGTATATTTATATTACGAAGAAGGGCACGGCTCTTCTGTCGATGATTCTGTTTGTCGTATAGAAGAGATTTACGACCCTGTTAAAAATATCTTGTCTACAAATCAGAAAGACTATAGCGAAGGCGGTGCCTTTGTTTTTGGTGAAAGTATTTTTTATGTATTGAGAGAAGAAATAGAAGAAGAAGCCAATAAAAAAGGAATTGAAATCACCTGGACCGGTGATTATGACGAAGATGAAGACGAAGAAGAATACTTCGAAGACGAATATTTCGGGCCGGACCCTGACAACGATGATTTTTATGATTTGTGTGAAAAAATAATGGACAGCAGAATGAATTCTCTATGCGAACAAAACGAGACTACACCTATTGCCCCCAAAAAGGTTAGTTCCAAAGTTATGCAAACCCTTATCTCTAACGCAGAAAAAAAAGGATATAGTGAACTTGTTGCCATTCTCAAAAATTCATAAAATACATTCATCTGTATAATTGTCACAAACCCCTGTTGTTGCAAATTAGTTTCAACAACAGGGGCGTTTTTATGTTATTTTTTTATCAATAGTGCGTCATTTCTCGCCAAAAGATAAAGACAGTATTGATTCATGCTGATCCCTTCAGCTTTTGATCGTTCTGCCAAGGCACGGTGTAAGCTTTTAGGTATTCTTAACTTAAATTGCCCTGAGTAATTATTATCACTTTCAGGTAACGGAATATCTATGTTCTCCTCAATTGCAGTTTCTAACCATGTACGTTTTGCGTCCAGAATATTTGCGATAGCACTTTCAATTGTTTCTCCACAACTAATGCACCCCACAAGTTCGGGATATGATGCAACAAAGCCACCTTCATCCACATCCGGAACAATTTCCAATCTGTAAGGAAGATTCATATATTCATCAATTTTCAACATTTTTTCTCCTCCGTTTCAACATTATACAATGGTGTCATATATGGTGTCAATAAAATTTTACAAAAACAAGCGGGCAACTTTCGTTGCCCGCTTGTTCGAAGGGAAAATATGAAGAATCATGAAGAGCAAGTGCGGTACTAAAAAAGGGGGAAAGTTAGGCTAAGTAGTTTATTTAGGGGGAATACAACTTCGCCATGTACCGCCATTGCAATTTATGCATCGTATTGTAAGAGAGCTGAAATTTTGTTTTTCATTCCCTTACAATAACCATTATACGTATCAATCTTGAAATAACCTTAAAATAGAGCGGTGAAAAGTCGTTTTTTACGCACGGAACAAAAAAAATTATAATAAGACACACATCTTTGTGTTTTAGTTTGTGGCTTATGTTCTACTGTTGTTTTTTTACTCGGCCCTTACGTCATATATTGCGATACCGCCCTCATTGTATATTGCCTCGTAATTTTCGGCAAGGTAGGCTGAAATAAGCTCTGCACCGTAATTGCCTCGCTCATAGTCGCCTATATACACGTAGTCAATGCCTGCTGCCTCACGGTTTTCCTCAAAAGCGGCAGGGTCTGTAAGCATCTTCCTCATCAGCACAGAACGCTCCTCATAGCCCACGCCATGGAAAAACAGGAACGTGCCCGTGCCGCAATAAATATTTCGTCCCGTAAGACTTGCGATTGAATTGTTGTGGTTGTTGTGGCAAAGGAACGTTGAGTCTGGCGCTGTGTTTTCCTTTATGAACTCGGCCGCATTAACGTGTGCCGCAGAATAAAGCTGGTAGGCATTTCTCTTCTGAGGCTCCTCGTGGTACTTTCCGGAGACCACCTCTCTTGCGATAGTGAGCGTTCCCGAAACCGTGCACACGATTATCAGCACCGCTGCAAGGTAACTTCTGCCTTTTACACCTTTAAGCTTGTGCCAGCAATCGCCCAGAAAATCTGCCACGATAATTACCGTAAAAACATACCATATAAAGAAAAGCTTTATGTTGTCATAGCTGTTGGGCTGGAAAATTATCAACTCGCTGACAACGAAAATCAAAAGCGCTCCTGAGTAAGTGAACTTTTTCGTCTTGCTTGCGTTAAGAAAGGCCGCAGGCAAAAGAATCATAACAAGTCCAACGTTCTTCACCCAGAACCACAGCCAGTTGTCAGTGCCTCCGGAGGCCTGAGAATTGACCCAGTTAAATTCAAATCGAATAAAGCTTTCACCTACTGCGTTAAAGGTCCAATAAAGAAGCTGAGGCACCGACAACACAAGGGCAGGCACTCCGAACCAAAGCCAGGACCTTACCACAGGCGCTTTCACCATATCAAGAACACCACCGCCGTTCTTGCCAATGGATATAAACTCTTTTACAACACTGTAAACTATCCAGGCAACAGCAATCATTCCCAAGGCAAAATACGAGTGGGTATGAACCATTGTAACAAGACCGCCCATTACACCGGCAATTACAAAATATTGCTTTTTGTCCTTGAACACCGCCATATAAAGAATATACAGCACAGCAAAAAGGCACATCCAGCCGAAGAGCGTTGCCCTCTGGGGCAAAAGCATATCCGCAATGACGTTGGTCCAGCGAATATTGGAATAACTCTGGACTTTAATCGCCTGTCCTGCTGAATCCACTGCATCTCTCACTGAATTTACATAATTTGTGGGAGTCTGATAAAACTCTGTAAAAATTCTTTTGAAATTAGATTTATCCTTTCCGGCCAGATTGTCAAGGAAATAAATTATTCCGAAACCGCCGTTAAGAAAGAAAAGAACAAACGCAAGAAGGGTTCTGCGTGTTTTTTCAAGAATTGCCTCTGCAAGATACCAAAAGCCCATAAACACTGCCGCAAAAGCCACCAGCGCAGGCGCAATATATGAAACCCTGAGGCCTGACCCGAAAATATAAAGGGACGAAGAAACGGAGTCGCACAGGAAGGGATAATTAAGAGGCTCCCCTGCCATTATGCTGTAGGTAGGAGGGAACATTCCCTGCTCTGCAATGCTTGTAATAAAGCCAAGATGCATATTCATGTCTCCATAGGTGCATTGGCCTGTCCAGTAAGCGCCCTCCGCCTCGTAAATGGTGTGATTCCAGAGCATTACCGCCGCAAGAACCGTAAAAGCCAGCGTACAGCACAGCATAGCAATTTCCTGTGACGTCAAAGGCCACACCGCTGTTTTGATGTTTTTCACATTGCCAAAGGCATTTTCTATTTCACGAAAGCCCTTGGACTTCCATGCAAGAATCCCTGTGCAAATCGCAACAGTAAGCAGGAAGCCGCACAGATGGGACCACACGGTAAATCCCATAAAGAAGGAAAAGGGAACGTGAGACCATATAAGGAGCATTATCCCCATTACAGCGCCCAGCCAAAGCTTTTTAAGCAATCGCTCCCCTTTAAAAAGAAGCGCCGCCGTTAGCGTCCCCAGTAAAATATATAAAATCAATATTAAAATTCCGCCCATGCTTCCTCCTTGCAGTTTTCAGAGAGTTCTCAGACAATTTTTGCTTAATAACAGTTGTCGATCTGGATCACTGCATAATAACCGGTATTTTCTTCTTTTAGCTTTTTCTGAACAAAGTCAACTGCCTGCGCTCTTCTCTTCTCAGAGGTGTCGCAAGGCACCGCCATATCAAATATCATATTCACGCGGTTTTCACCGTCAGTTATCCTGAAATCGTGTATAGTAAACTCCTCGTCGAACTCCTTGACAATATTCTCCACCAGATTTTTAAAACCGTCAACCCTTTCGTTGCCCACGATAACAGGGTCCATGTGAATTACCAGAACAATGCCTTTTTCTTCCTTCACGCGAAGCTCAATCTCGTCAATCACCTCGTGAATTTTGACAATGTCACAATCCATAGGCACTTCCGCATGCACTGAGGCAATAACCCTGCCCGGACCGTAATCGTGCACGATAAGGTCGTGAACGCCGATAATGTTCTCTCCTCTCATTACCGCCGCCTCAATTTCCGCCATAAGCTCCTTGTCGGGAGGACTTCCCAGAAGGAGGCCCACCACTTCCCTTGCGGCGCAAAAACCGCTCCAGAGAATCATCAGCGAAACACAGGCACCAATAATGCCGTCATAGGGAATCTTTGACAAAAAAGTGCCCCCAAAACGCCCCGTTGAAAAAACGTATCCAAGACCTGATGCCACAATTACCGCCGTCGTTGAGATACTGTCGTTAAGGCTGTCCTTTGCGGTTGCAAAAAGCAGCTGGGAATTGATCTTTTTTCCAAGATATCTGTTGTAAAAATACATCCACACCTTCACCAGCACCGACAACACCAAAAATATCAGCAGAGGCCACTTTATATCCACAGGCGTCGGATTTATTATGCCGTCAACGGAGGACTTCAAAAGTTCTACGCCCACCATCATTATCAAGAATGACACGATAAGCGAGGCAATATATTCAATTCTGCCGTGACCGAAGGGATGGTCCTTATCCGGGTGCTTGTTGCTCATCTTGGCGCTGATAATAGACACCAGCGACGTTCCAATGTCTGCCAGATTATTAAAGGCATCAGAAATAACGGCAATACTTTTCATAAATACGCCGATAATGATTTTCACAGCAAAAAGCAAAAGATTACACAGAACTCCCAGAACGCCGGAAAGCGTGCCGTATCGGGCACGCACGTTTTTATCTTTTGTATTCTCGAAATCGGGAATAAACATTTTTACCAAAAGTTTAATCAAAGCCTTTTTTCCTCCGGTAGTTAGTATACGCTGATACTCCCTTTGAAAATCACTTGTATTCCTTAATCAATTTTTCAAATCGCTCCAAGGAACGCTGTACCTTGTCGGTGGAAGTACAAAAAGCAATTCTCACGTGGCCGGGACATCCAAAACCGTCACCGGGAACAAGCACCAGGTCGTATTTGCGTGCCTTTTCACAAAACGCCGCCGCGTCAGGCTCCAATGCTCTGGGGAAAGCATAAAAAGTACCGCCGGGCTCAACACAATGATATCCCATGTCAACAAGACCCTTGTACAATATATCTTTATTTTTCTGATATACCGAAAGATCTGCTGTTTCATCCACACACTTTTCAATTACCATCTGGAAAAGCGTAGGCACACCTACGTACGACATATCTCTTGCCGCCCCTGCCAACACCTTGAGCATAATGTCCGCATCCTCCACATCATCAGAAAAAGCAACGTATCCGATACGCTCGCCCGGAATAGAGAGGGACTTGCTGTATGAATAGCAAACCAATGTGTTTTTATAATATTTAGGCACGTAAGGCACTGAAAAACCGCCGAAAACAATTTCACGATAAGGCTCGTCAGAGATAATATAAATAGAGTGGCCAAACTCTTTCTGCTTAGCCTCAAGAATCTCCGCAAGGCGCATTATCGTGGCTTCATTGTACACTGCGCCGCTGGGATTGTTAGGCGTATTGATAAGAACGGCCTTGGTCTTAGGATTCAGGAGCTTTTCAAACTCGTCAAAATTAATCTGGAAGGTGTCAATATCAGCAGGCACCACCACCAGCTTCGCCCCGGAACTGCGGACAAAAACGGTGTACTCAGGGAAGAATGGTGCAAACGTAATAATTTCGTCACCTTCGCCAAAGTCGGTAACCGCCCTGAAGCAAATGCTTATCGCCGCCGCTGCGCCGTTTGTCATCAGAATATTTTTTTCGCTGTAGGACATACCAAAGCGCCTGTTAAGAGACTCTGCAATGGCCTTTCTGGTGGCAGGAATACCCTCTGCGCTGGGGTAACCGTGCACCTCAACGGGAGAAAACTTTTCAGTAATTTCCTCAACAGTTTTTGACAGGATTGCCGGTGGCGGCACGTTGGGGTTTCCGATACTGAAATCAAAAACATTCTCGCTGCCCACAACAGCGGCTCTTTGCTTACTGTATTCAAAACACTCCCTTATAACGGAGCGATTATTAACGTTTTTACTATATACCTTCGATAACATAATTTCCTCCTTGCAAAAGCAAAATCTTCCCCCATTATACCACACCTCCTCTCCCCCTGCAACTCAAAATGAGTTCCCGGCCCTCAAAAATGAGTCAGTGACCTGCCCCCTGACTCATGGCCCGCAAACCCTTGCAGGGAAACGATTCTCCAAAAAATTGGTGGCAGTTCGGTTCCGCATCTGACTCACTTGCTAAGTGGCAAAAATGATGTTATAATTCTTGTCCGACACCTCGGAATTGGTGTCAGTTTTGTCGAATTTTCGGAGGTATTGTTGTGGTTGAGTTTTTGACTACGTTAATGTTAGGCCTTGGGCTTGCGGCTGATGCTTTTGCGGTGTCCGTTACCAACGGCCTTTGCCATAAAGATATGAAACTGTTGACAGGAATAGGTATGGCGGCGTCTTTTGGACTTTTTCAGGGACTTATGCCTGCCCTTGGATATTTTGCAGGTAGTATGTTTGCTGAGAAAATTGAATTTATTGACCACTGGATTGCCTTTGCATTGCTGGCGGGAATCGGCGTAAATATGATTATCGAGGCTATAAAAGAGAGGAAAGAGTCAAAGGAAAACCCAGACGTATGCAGTTATCCCAGAAAAAAACTTACAGTCGGGGCAGTTCTTGTGCAAAGCATTGCCACCAGCATTGACGCCTTCGCAGTCGGCATAGGGCTTGCCCTTGCAGGCACTGATATTTTAAGTTCTGCCATCACCATTGCAGTGGTTACGTTTTTGTGCTGCGTGGCAGGTGTTTACATAGGAAAAGCCGCAGGCAGCGCATTGAAGGACAAGGCGCAATTTGCCGGCGGCGCGGTATTAATTATTATCGGCGCAAAAATACTTATTGAGCATTTGTTTTTTTAGTATGTCGTCTTGAAGCACCAAAGGCAATCACCACAGAAGCTCCCACTATAATTCCGCAGGCTGCCACAACGGCCGCCACATACCAGGTAGAATAGGGAGACTCATAGGGCACTCCCCCGCTTATTGTAATTTCCCTAGTGCTTTTCACGGTATTGCCGTCTTTTGTGTAATAGGCCTCCATCACAAGCTCAGTGCCGTCAGTGATGTACGCAGGGATTTTAAAATCAAAGGTTCGCACGGCAATATCCCTGCCCACGGTGCCATATTTTTTTATACTGTCGTATAGCTTAGTTTCAGAGAACAACACATCTTTTCCGTCCTTCAATACAAACGTCACCTCAAGGCCGTCAACGTCCTTTACCGTGGCATTCATTACCGTCACGTCAAAGTTAAAATATTGACCCCTGCCGCCCTGTTCCTCATAAAATTCTATTGCAACCCCCACAGGCGCAAGGGAACTACCAATCACACTACGTTCTGCAAAAACAACGTTGTACGGCAGGAAAACACCTGAAAAATAATGCTTTGCCCTCAGTTTTTCAAGGAGCATTGACGCATCGCCGCTGTAATCATACAAAAAATTAGTTATAATTTTCGGATTTCTCACGGTCTCAATATCCCAGGAAAGTTCATCGGGATAATATTTCAGCTCCTCATCGTACGCTTCTCCAACTTTTGTAAGGTCGCACTCGATAATATCATTATCGGACAATGGCGCCGCAGAAAAGCCCACGTCAAAAGGTCTGCCCTGCCCGTCAGCTTCCCTTAAAACTGTAACTATTTTTTCCAGTTCTTTTTCATTCAGATCATTGCCGGAAATATCCCACAGAACAGCCGACTGATAATTGTACAACTCCTCCATTGACGAGAGAAGCTTCTCCGTAATTTCATCAGTTGTCAGTCTTTCGGAAAGTGCCGAAATATCGTTTTCCTCTATCAGCAAGAGCCCTGTCGTATCTGCCAGCTCGTACCAGAAAAGAGGCAAAGTGCCGGTAACTTTTATTGCCGTCATGCCCTTTGATTTCACTTGTCTGAACAAATCGGTTGCCCACGCCTTGTCCCAGGGCTTCACATCTGCAGGAGAGCCGAAAAGCTCCAAAGTAACTCCCGAGAGAAAAAATGATTCACCGTTAAACACGGGATACCCCTCCGCAAAGTTCACGGAAAATTCACGCATTCCCCACCTGACCGTCTTCGTGTCAGACTTTGTGCTTATGACAAACTCGTAAAGATATGGATTGTCGCAGGACCAATATTTCCCCTCTGAAAATTCCCTTAGTTTCAAAGTCACTCCCGAAATTTCCGAAACAGAGTCCGCCCCTATTTCCAAGGGCAATGACATAAATCCCACGCTTTTCCGCATTGAGCTTATGCCGTCCACAATCGTTCCCAGCTCGTATACGGTTATCTCCACCGCATCATTTATCAACGCATCTGAAAAATTCTTTATTTCAACGCCTATCTCCACCTGTCCGCTTTCAAGGTCGCCCTCCAGCCTGACGTTTTCAATTTTCAGGCTTCCGGTCACTGTTACCTTTACGCTTTCTGACAAGCCCTTTGCAACACCGTCAACACCGGTTTCCTTTATCAGCAAAACCAAGTCATTTCTTCCCTCAACCACAAGCACAGTAATATCAATTTCAGTATAAGAAAAGCCGGGAGCACATTCTCCTGCAAAAGCGCCGTTAACGTATACTTTCTGAGGACTCGTATTCTCCGGTATGTCTAAAAACACCCTATCCGAAGCCCCAAGGTTTTCCAGCGCAATATCCGTGCCGTATGCAACGCAAGCGCCGTCCGCCCTCATATCACCCGGAACGGTTGCCTTTTCCGTAAATTCAAGTGCTTCTCCGTTATATGTTTCGAAAAAACCGCTGTCGAAAGTGCCTTTGTTCCATTGTCCGTCAAGGGCTGCCTCAACGCGCGCCCCGCCCGTTCTCTCCGCATTTATGCTGAAAGAAGACACTACTTTCCCCTCCTCCGCAGAAACACAGACCGCAGAGGGCAACAACGCAAGCGCCGTTACCGCCGCCAAAATCATACCTATTATGCGTTTCAATGAAACCACACCTCCTGTTCGTCACCGGTAGCAGAAGAAATACTCAGCTTCCTGCAAATCAGCATCATCCCCGGCTTCAAAATAGAATGAAAAGCCCAGACGATCAGCTCCCTGCTCTCCGTTTTCCTCCGTCAATGCATCTTCATACACCGGAAATCCCTCGTAGAATTTATCGCCCTGCTTTGCAAACACACGATAATTTCTCTCTCCTGCATCCTTTTCAGTATAAAAACCGTACACGTGGCAAGGTTTTCCGGAAGACGCCTCTTCCTCTATGATAACACTGTTATTTTCCGTAATTTTCACAAGACTCGTCTCATAAGGCATATCGGCCTCCTGCACCTCCCCGGCAATTACCACCGGCGCCTTCTCAAGAAGAGTCGGGATATTTCGCTCAACGATCTCCCTTACCACCACGGTCTTGCCTTCAATATTGCCGTAAATATTAAAAGGTGTCGGTCTTAAATATACCGCATCAGAAAACTCATTGGACAAAATCGGTATCAATGCTCTGCCAAAGGAATCTCTGAACATCAGAAGCCCTGTTTTTTCGCTTTCCTCCGTCAATCCGGAAAGCTTCGTCTGTATTCTCATATCGTCAATGCTTTTAAGTCGGCCGATGTACTTGTATTCCTGAGAAATATTGACCTTTGCACCGAATTCCTTTACCTCGCAATCAAGGGGCAACACCATTTTAAGAAGATCCCCCTCACGGCTTCCTGCCTCGAATTTTACGGTTTCGTAGTTATCGTATTCTGTTTCTGAAAACCTGTTGGCGGCCTCCATAATAGTATTGTATCCCACAAGAGCTCCCTTTTGATTCCAATGGCTGTCTGCGCTGTAATAAAGAGTTTCTCCCTCTGCGCATTGACCTTTTGCTTCAAGAAGAGCAGTTTTAAGGTCCGCAACGTTTACGCCGGCCTCCTTAAGAGCTTCATTCAGCCTGTCAAGGTTTGTCTTGCCGTTGTACTTAACGTATTGGGGCTGCATGTACTCAGGATAGATTGTATTTTTATTCGGCGCAACCGCAAAAACATAGGCAACACCCTGTTCGTTACAATACTGCTGTTCCAGTTTGATTACCGTTACAAGCCTTTGAATTTCCTCATCGCTTAAAAGCTCCGTTCCGCAATAGTCCCCCAGAGTCTCTCTGAAAAACAGCCAGTCGTCCTTTCCTGCAAGAACGCTGTCCTCTGAAGAGGAATTAAACACTTTAAGCATAATCTCTGCGTGAGCATTTACAAGCTCGCTTCTGAAAGCAAAGCGATCCTGAAAAAAGGCTTCAAATTCAGTTCCAAAGTCGCTGTTTACACCCTTTTCGGTAATTAGCGACGGCTTCGGGGCAAGCTCTCTTTTCTCCGCATCAGCCGCAGAATTTTCATAAAAAGGCATTGCCGCCAAGGGCACAAGGGCCGCAAGCATTATCGCCGCGGTAAAGGCAATATAAAATATGTTTTTTAAATTCTTTTTCATATCTTTTTGCCCTCCCTTTTAAAATCTGAAATAAATAAACGGATTGTATGAAGATGATGCAAGGCACAAAACGCAGGCAATGAAAAGCACCGCCGCGCCGCCAAAGGACATCACTTCCACAACATTCTTTACAGCGCCGCCTTTTCTCTCCGCCTTCTTCATAATAATCCTCGAAACCGGGAAGGAAAGAACTACCGCCGCAATAAATATAATCCCGGTGTAAACGTCTGCCGTAGCAAGAGCAGGCCCAAGGCTCTCGGGAAGCTTGCCGAAATCTGCAAACATCTTTCCAACAAAAGTAATACCGTAAGAAAGTGTGTCCGCTCTGAATATTACAAAGCCCACAATTACCACCAGCATAGTATAAATATATCTGAGTCCGTACGTAATAATCTTCACAGGCATTGATTTAATCGCCTTTTTCGGCTTTGGTATATACTCCTCCAGCAGCAGGAAAAATCCGTGCCAAAGGCCCCACACGATAAACGTAAAATTTGCGCCGTGCCAGAGGCCGGTAAAGAAAAATACAATAATTTTATTAATACATGTGCGGAAACGACCCTTGCGATTTCCTCCCAAGGGAAAATAAAGGTATTCCTTAAACCAGGACGACACGGAAATGTGCCATCTTCGCCAGAACTCTTTTATACTTAAAGACTTGTAGGGATAATCAAAGTTCTCGTTGAACCTGAAACCGAACATTGCCCCCAATCCGATTGCCATATCGGAGTATCCGGAAAAGTCAAAATATATCTGGAACAGATATGCTATTGCGCCGCACCATGCAGCCGCGCCCGTAAGCTCTGCTGCACCCAATGAAAAAACACTGTCTGCCAT
This sequence comes from Clostridia bacterium, assembly GCA_017625675.1. GTDB lineage: Bacteria > Bacillota > Clostridia > UBA1212 > UBA1212 > RGIG8523. The sequence continues at coordinate 22,052 of JAGAKK010000071.1, forward strand.
TACCGCCACTGTGTTTGCTATAAGCATCTTCTTTGAAAGGCCGCAAATAAATCTTCTCAGACCGCATGCCACCTGCTCTGCATTTAAGGAGCGCTCTTCCAGCTGGGCCTCAACGTCCTGATATTTTACAATAGGACCTGCCACCAGCTGTGGAAACAGCGACACGTAGAGAAGAACCTTTGCAAAGTTCTTTGACGCCTTTGCCTTCCCTTTGTACACGTCAATTACGTAGGAAAGAGCCTGAAACGTATAAAAGGATATTCCCAGCGGCAACGGTATATTAAGCGCTTTACCGGTAAGCACCTGTGATGCAAAGCCTGCATATTTATAAAAAAACAATACTCCCAGAGAAACGACCAGCGAAATGACCAGCGCCGCAGTGCGAAAAGCTTGTTTTTTCGGATGGTCAGAATTATTAAAACGCTCTATTACAAGGGCAAAAAGGTAACACAAAAGTGTTACCCCTATCATAAACAATATAAGCACAGGCTCGCCCCATGCGTAGAAAAAAAGGCTCGCCGCCAGAAGCAGGCAGTTTGCAATCTTAACGGCCGGCTTACACTTGATAAGCATTACCCCGGTGACTACAAAAAACACCAAGGGCAAAAATATAAACATAAAGACCGGACTGCTGAAAACCATAATTTCTCTCCTTATCCCTCTGCGTGATAAAGATTAGCGCAGTAGCCGATACCTGAAACCACACCGTCTGACAATTCAAAATAAAGCTTGGGAAGTGTATCCTTTTTCGCAGGATCATTTTCTGCATTGTAAACCATCATCTGGTCGCCGTCCATAAAGTATGCGTTGCCAAGGGCCGCCTTCACTTCTTCCACGGTAGACCCGATATTAATGTCGCCCTTTATTGTGAGGGCATCGTTCTTTTCAAAAAAATACACCTCGTCAATAGTATTCTCCTTAGCTCCGCTTTCAGGTGGGAAGGTAAACACTGCGCAAGTCTCATAAGTATAAAATCTCTCATCGCCGTCAAAAATACAGCTCTCTGCCGCATCAATGCTGAGAGGCTCTCCGAGAACATCTTTAAGTGTGCTCTCCTTGCCGCCTATTTTAAGAGTTTTCCCTCCTACCACAATGTCAAGGTCATTAACAGAAAATCCCTTTGACTCATCATTTACGTCAACTGTCCCGGAGGGAACGTCGGTAGGATCTCCATTTCCGTTGTCCACTGCTTTTTCGCAGCCTGATACAAGGGAAAGCATCATTGCCGCAGAAATTGCTCCGCAAAATATTTTCGTCAATAATTTATTGTTCATAGTTTAATTTACTCCCGTTATTTATTATAAACTCGACCTGCTTGCAAAAATCAGCCAAGATACCAGTCAACTATTTTAAGACCGCTGTCAGTCTTTGCGTAGAAGAACGTAACCGTGGTGGGATAGCACTTAGTGGCCGCAGGTCTTCCGTCAAAGCCCTTGATCCAATAGTCCATTGAAACTGTAGCAGAGAATAAGTCCTCTGTGTAAAAATCAAGCTCTGTAATCGTCTGATTTTCAATCCAGAATGAATCGTGTCTTGAGAAAGTCACCCAGAAACCTTTAAAGTCATCATAAACTGCAGTTCCCGTCAGAACGTGGGCAAGCAGCGTTTCCAAAGAACCTTTTCCGCAGACGAATTTTGCATAATCCTCAGCGCAGGTAATGAGATAGTCCTTGCTCACACCGAAAGAGTCAAGATTTTCTGCACCACCGAGATACTGCACCTCATACACACCGGTCTTTTCATTTTTCAGAACCTCAAGGGCTGAGCCGTTGTACGCCTTTGCGGATACTTCCAGTGATGAAAGCATTTCAATTCCGCTTACTTTATATCGTACAGAAGTAATAACAGTCTTATTGGTTTCATCAAAAGAAGCCTTGAGCTCGCTTATCTCAATGCCTTTCTGATTTACAAATCTTTCCTCGGCAGAAATCTCTACACCGTTTACAAAAACCTTGGAGTTTGAAGGCGCGGTAATTTCAATTTCCTCTTTCACACAGTACCACACGTTTTTCTCTTCATCGTATGCAAGCTCAGCCTCTGCGCCGCTTTTGCTGTAAACCACCTTCGGTTCAGTGGCATTAAGGAGTCCTTCTACCTTGTATTTTGTTTCCTTGTAATCGCCCTCTGCAAACAACTGATTGGAAACAACCGTTTCCGCTCCGCTCTCTTCAATAAAATCATCGCTTACCGGCTTGTTATCTCCCAGAAACAACTCTGCCCCGGAAGGCACTATTACGCTCACCGCATATTGTCCGCTGTACTTGGGTATTACACTCTCCACCTCAAAAGTATCAAAGCCGAATTTACTTTTTTTGTCAGATTTCACCATCTGAACAGAAGCGATTTTCGTTTCTCCGGCAAAGATGTCATAGAGAGGCCTCGTGTATCGGTCTGAAGAAAAACCCTTGCGATACGTAACACCGTCTTCTTCTATCATTGCATTGATTTTTTCAATATAGGAATCCTTTTCAAAAACCATTGCGGCATTGTCGCCGTCCGCATTTTCAAAAAGAAGTTCAACGTCGCCCTTTTCAAACCTGCCTGCAATCTCAGCAACAGCCTCCTGAATATATCCCTGAGACTTGTCGTAGTCGATCATTATATTATAGCCGATAATGAGCAGCACAGCCATAAGAAAGGTAAGGCCTCCCAAAGCAGCAGCATATATCTTCCAGAATCTGTTTTTAGTCTTTTTCATAATTTCTCTCTGCCTCTCAAAAAACCTTATCTCAGCCTTCAATTCTGCTCACAATGAAGCTTGTGGCAACGTTTCTTCTTCCATTCCAATAAAGCATATAAGGCGATGTGATAACCTCGTTCTCGTAAACCATATAGGAGGACATACCGCCGTCAAGGTTTGCCGCATTCACAGCGCCGTACTTCACCATTATCTCAACCATATCATCATAAGACGCACCCATACTGTGAGCCTGTCTTCCGTCTACAACGACAAGGATAACAGAACCGTCTGCCCTTTGGCCAATGGCTGTTCTGGGGTGAAAGCCGGGGTTTACACTCTCTGAAGGAATTACGCTGGGTTCTCCGTTCTTAACGAGGACAGGTCCCCAGTTAACCGCATCACGCATACCCGAATCCACAGCCTGCTGAGCAGTCATTCTGTCTACGATAAGGATATTTTCTTTATTAAAGCCGATAAAATCATACTGCTGATCTCTGTTTCCCCACATAAGCTTTCCGTCAATGATAACGACGCCGCTTTCATTAGCGCCCAAGGGAACTCCGCCGGTCTTCGTATAGTCACCGGGCATCTCCTCATATCCGCCGCCGTTTACAGCCGCAAGAGCGTTATGCTCCTTGGCCATCTTCTCGGTACTTTTTCCTACCTTGTCATATCCGTACGCAGGAAGGCCTGCTACAGACACTCTGGAGGGATCCTTTACGATAAGAACCTTTCCCACGTAAGTCTTTCCCTTAATATCAATCAAGACCACACCCTGGTCGTTATATTCTAATTTCTCGCCGTCAACGATTACAGAGGGCTCATCCTCTTCCTCGCCGTCTCCTGCAATGTTGATCAGGTTCTTGTCTGTTTCACCGTCTGCCACGATAATCTGGTTTTTCGCCATAATGGCATTAACCTCCGCATCTGATAAAAACAGATGGGCGCAGAAGTCCATTGCTCCGGTTTCAACCATAGCAACCACGAACATCTCTTTTACAACGGTTGATTTCCCCTTGGAAATCATATAGATAGCGGTCAACAAAGTCATCGCAATAACCAGGACAAAGGAAACCACGCACAGAAGCACCTTACCGGTGTACTCTGCGACCTTAAGCCATATTTTATTATCTTTTTTTACACCCTTCATAGGCATTTTAATCCTGTTATCCATCGTTTCAATCTCCGAACTCGTATCTTATTGCCGCCACGGCAGCAAAGCCCGCCGTTTCTGTTCTCAAAATTCTTTTTCCTAAACTTACGGAAACAAAGCCTTCGTCACAGACCTTGTCCACCTCTTTTTGTGAAAAGCCTCCTTCAGGCCCGATAAAAAGACATATCCCCTCAAATTCAGGGCTCTCTTCATCACACTCCGAAAAGAATTTTTCTTTGTTATCCTTCAATACTTCTTTTAAAGTAACTGTTTCCTCATTCTCATAGGGGATCAGTTTTAAATAGTTTCTGAATATTCCTTCTTTTGCCATTTTTATCATCTCGGCAAAATCCACGGGAACAAGCACCTCAGGAACCGTACCTCTGCCGCATTGCTTCGCGGCCTCAAGGGAAATACGTTGCCAGCGGGCCTGCTTCTTTTCTCTGTCCTGCATAGAACCAAACTTTACCACAGTCCGCTCCGTAACCACGGGACAAAAGCCCGAAACACCCAGTTCAACGCCTTTTTGAACGATAAGGTCCATCTTGTCGCCCTTAGGCACTCCCTGAAAAATAAAAACAGGCACAGACGGCTCCGAACTTACGTCATTTACAACGTTAACTCTTGCAGCAATCCGTTCCTGTGTAATTTCCGAAATAACACAAGCGTATTCACAACCCTTGCTGTCACAGAGTAATATCTCGTCGTCTTCCTTCTTCCGCAACACGTTTTTTATATGGTTAACATCGGTGCCGATAATATCTATCGACACCGGTGTATCATCCTCATAATTTATATTGCGAGAAGGAACAAAAAATCTCGACATTATCCGCGACCTCCGCAGTCGTCCCTCTCAAGGGATCAATTCTCGTGATAGTTTACTTTTTTTCTGTACTCGGTGTGCATCTTCTGCACAGCGATAAGCTCTTTATTAACAAACTCTTCAATCTCAGTATACTGTCTGTCGATTCTTGTAAGGTTTTCCTTAATAAGAGCATCCAACTGTCTCTGAGCCTGAGCGTAGCCGTCCGTAACTTTTCTTCTCGCCTCGTCAAGAAGTCTTGCGGACTCCTCCTGAGCTCTCAGGGTAATGGTATTCTGGGCAACCAGCTGGCTTGCGCGCTCCTGAGCCTCATTAATAATGCGCTCTGCCTCATATTTTGCATTGCTTACAATGCTCTCCGCATCAGACTTTGCGCTGGATCTTACACTGTCAGCCTGAGCATTAGCGGCCTCAATGGCGCTGTCACAGTTAGCCTTAGTTTCAGCAAGCTGTTTAGAAGCTGCTGCCTCTGCATCGCCCTTTACCTTGCTGGCAAAAGAACGAGCCTCTGACGTAATGCTGTCTGCTGAATTAACCAATGCCATAGCGCTGTTTACCGCCATAGGTGCACTGGCTGTAAGGTCATCAAGCACGATTCTGATGTCCTCGTAGTTCGTGTAGGTTCTCTTTCCGAACAGACCCTGCTTGCTCTCGTCTATGAGTTCTCTAAGACGGTCCAGGTTCTCCATAAAGGCCTGTACGTTCCCTCTGCTTTTCTTAAATTCTGTTCCTTGCATCTCGCTCATTTTTTTCCTCTCCTTTTCGTTCTGTCACTTTACTCACATTTTGAGTTTTCTATACACGTCATCAACAATCTCGTCCGGAACTAGTCCTTTTATATTTCCTCCGTTCTGAGCAACATCTTTTACAATGCTTGAGCTCAGAAAAGAGTTATGTATATCAGTCATAAAAAATATGGTGTCAATTTCTTCTTCCATGTGCTTATTAAGCATAGCCATCTGAAGCTCGTACTCATAATCAGAAACTGCCCTGAGACCTCTCACAATGGTGCTTGCGCCTTTTTGCTTCACAAAGTCCACCAGCAAGCCCTGAAACATCTCCACCTCAACATTTTCCAACTCTTTCGTACACTTTTTTATGAGAGAAACACGCTCTTCCATAGAGAAGATAGCCTGCTTGCTGTCATTTTTCAAAACACCTACAATCAATTTATCAAAAAGCTTAGAAGCTCTGACGATAATATCAAGATGTCCTTTTGTCAGAGGATCAAAGCTTCCCGGATAAACGCCTATCCTTATTTTCTGCTCTGATTTCATCTGACAACACTCCCATCCGCCTCGTACAATGTCACACCGACAGTGCCGTAGGTCTTTTCTTTTATTTTCCGGAAGGCACCGCATTTCTCAGGCATTTTTTCTTCTACAGAATGCTCTGCAACCGCCACACAAGGCATCTCCCCTGCAGATCTTCCGCTGTAAACCCCTGCTTCCGATATAGCGCAAAGGGCTGCCTCGGCAAGACCGAGCCCGTAGGGAGGATCAAGAAGCACCAATTCAAAAGCAACGCCTTTTCTCTTCACATCCGCAATCACTTCACGATAATCAAGAGAATATACAAAAGACTGTCCCTCAAACCCCAGAGTTTTAAGGTTTTCTTTTATATATTTCGTACATTCCTTAGAGCGATCGTTAAAGATGCAAAACTCTGCGCCCCTGCTGAGCGCTTCTATTCCAAGGCTTCCGTTGCCCGAAAACAGATCCAGCACCTGATTACAAGGGATATACGGCGTCAGCATACTGAACATGGCCTCTTTCACGCGGTCAAGGGTAGGCTTCGTGCTCTCTGAATCAATGGTTTTCAGTTTTCTTCCACGCGCTTTACCCGCAATTACTCTGACCATAAAGTATACTTCCTTCCAAGAAATATAATACTTGCAAACGGCCTTTTTGTCAACTGATTTCCCTCGAAAATTTATTTTTTGCCGCCATAAACAAAACCTCACCCAAAGTCCCCTTTATGGGACCGCAAGTGAGGTATCATATTTAACGTAAACAAAAGATAAGGAGAAAAAATCATGAAAGCATACTTAGCAAATTTTTCTTTAATAATCAAAAAAATCGCATCATTTCTTTTCAGCGGTCTTATTACCCCCTACGATTGCGAAGAAATTCTTAAAATCAACAGATCCTGATTAAGAAATACTATTTTCCCACTGCATTTTAAAGCATTGTAAGTTCTTTTGCAGGACTCTTTGTAAGAATTCTCAAAGACCCGTTTTCAATGGTAACAAGGTCCTCTATACGGACGCCGCCAAGGTCCGGCACGTATATTCCGGGTTCTATACTGAATATCATTCCCGGCTCCAGCACGGTGCTGCCCTTAGGTGAAACGTTTGGCGCTTCGTGAACGTCAATTCCCACGCCGTGCCCCAGGCCGTGACCGAAATATTCTCCATAGCCTGCCTCTTTAATAACGTCGCGGGCTATGCGGTCAATGTCGCCTCCTGTCATGCCGGGGCGGTACCCCTCTATTGCAGCAGTCTGCGCCTCCAGAACCACGTTATATATCTTTCTCATTTCCGGGCAAGGCTCTCCTAAAAAGAAGGTTCTCGTCATATCTGAGCACACGCCTCCGAAAAACGCGCCGAAATCTATGGTAATGCCGTCTCCCTGCTCCAGAACTTTTTTACTTGCCGTGCCGTGAGGCATTGCCCCCCTTGTGCCTGACGCAACGATAGTCTCAAAAGACGTCTTTTCTGCACCTGCCACACGCATATTGTATTCAAGGGCAGCGGCAATCTCAATCTCCGTCTTTCCTGCCTTTATTTCAGGCAAAGTCTTTACAAGCGCCTCTGAGGCAAGGTCGCAGGCCTTTTCCACAGCCATTATTTCCTCCGGCGTTTTAATAAGCCTCATATCCCCGAACAGGTTGTCTGCTTTTTTCAGTTTTACGCCTAAAGCCTCATAATATCTGAAATAGTCATTGTACGAAATCGCTTTGTTCTCGTACATTACGGAAGATACGTATTGCTCCTCAAGAAGCTTTTTCATCACATCGGGAGACATTGCATTGCCCTTTACAAGTTCAAACTCAGGGGCCTGTTCCTCTGCCTGTACGTAATATCTTGAGTCCGTTATTATGAATGAATTTTTGTTCGTTACCAGAAGAACTGCATCGTTGTAGCCCGTAAAGCCTGAAAGGTACAAAACGTTTTGCCACGAGGACACGATAATGCCCTCTGCGTTCTTTTCCCTGAGAAAGCTTCTCACCTTTTCCAGTTTTGCAATTTTATTATCCATTGCTTTGTTCCTTCCTCTTGATTACCTTGAGCCTTGAAAACTCTTCTCTTTCCTTTTCCTCCAGACTTGAGGATATTTCCGCTATCAACGCCTTGTAGCGTGGTATCATAATGTTTTTAAGCGCATTGGCGCGTTTCCCGGTTTTCGTGGCGTTAACGGCCAGACGGTCGATACCTCCGGTAAGCTCCGCAAGTTGAACCGCCAAGGCCTTTGCCCTGTCAAATTTCATTTTCGCCTCATCCAGAGAAAGATTCGTCTTATACATTCCCGTAGGCGGATAGCGCCTTTCCGGCTCATTTAACCTCACAACGGGAACCTCAACACCCATAACGCTGTAAAACTTAATTTCAACGCCGTCCTCTACGTTGACGTTCTCCGCAAACTGCTCTACCCGGTCAATACCCATACTGATATTGGCCTCTTTCAGAGCCTCATACGCCTCAATGAAGGTCTGTCGCAGATCACCTGCCAGTCCTTCCTTTTTCTTTTCAAGGGAAGTCAATTCTCTTTCAAGAAGCTTGCGCTTTCTGTCAAGCAGGTCGTAGCCCTGTTCCGCCATTTTAAGGCCCGCCTGAGCCTTCATCAGGTTGCTTTTTGTAGGGGTCTGATTAACGTCCATTGCCGTCCTCACCCTTTCCTGAGATATTTCTTCACAAGTTCAGGGTCCATTCTGTCAAGCTCCTGAGCGCCCAATTGGGAAAGCAGCTCCCAACCGATGTCCAGAGTTTTTTCAATGGAACGGTTCTCATCATAGTCCTGGGCAAGAAATCTCGTTTCAAAGGCCCTTCCGAACTCCATATATTTTTTATCCTGAGCACTGAGCTCCTCTTCGCCTATTACCGTTGCAAGGGCGCGCACCTCCTGCACTCTTGAATAAGCAGAGAACAGCTGGTTTGCCACCGCCTGATGGTCCTCTCTCGTGTACCCCTTGCCGATACCGTCCTTCATAAGTCTTGAAAGAGATGGCAGCACGTTTATGGGCGGGTAGATTCCCTTCTGACTCAGCGTTCTGTCAAGCACTATCTGACCCTCCGTAATGTAGCCCGTAAGGTCAGGGATAGGGTGATTTATATCGTCGTTGGGCATTGTGAGAATCGGTATCTGTGTCACCGAGCCCTTTGAGCCCTCTATCATTCCGGCCCTTTCAAAAATTGACGCAAGGTCGCTGTAAAGGTATCCCGGATAGCCCTTTCTGGAGGGAATTTCACCCTTCATAGAAGATATTTCACGAAGCGCCTCGCAGTATGCAGTCATATCCGTCAATACCACCAGCACGTTGTAGCCTTTTTCAAAGGCAAGGTACTCCGCCGCCGTCAATGCGCATCGGGGCGTGAAAATCCTCTCTACTGCAGGGTCGTTGGAAAGATTCAGAAACATTACAACTCTGCTTAAAACGCCGCTGTCTGCAAATGAATTCTTGAAAAATTCAGCAACCTCGTGCTTTACACCTATTGCGCCGAAAACGATTGCAAACTTGTCATCGGGGTTCATTACTCCTGCCTGCCGTACAATCTGAGCGGTGAGCTTGTCGTGGGGCAGACCGTTTCCTGAAAACAACGGAAGCTTCTGACCTCTTATAAGAGTCATCAAGGCGTCAATTGCAGACACACCCGTCTGTATATAGTTTCTGGGGTAACGTCTTGAAATAGGATTTATAGCAAGGCCGTTTACATCTCGTTTTTCCTCTGCGTAAACCGCTCCCAGGCCATCTGCAGGCCTTCCTGCTCCGTCAAAAACTCTGCCCAGAATTTCCTCCGACAATGAGAGCATCAAAGGCTTTCCTGAAAATCTTGCAGAAACAGTTCCGAGGGACATTCCGTTGGTGCCCTCAAAAACCTGCACCACCGCTTTTCCTTTGCTGATGTCAATTACGCTTCCGGTCCTTACCGTACCATCCGCCAGACGTATCTCCACAAGCTCATCGTAGGCAACGTCCTCAACGCCCTCTACCATTATAAGAGGCTCTACTATGCTTTTTATACCGGTATACTCTATAATCATACTTGCACTCCTCTGTGGGCGTTATATTCGCGCATCATCTTGCGAAGCTCTTCATCAAAGCGCTTCTTCATCTCTTTTATTACAGAAAGGTCGTCATTGGGCACGGTGTACTTCATCTGAATACACTCCTCGAAAAAACCCGTAGTCGCAACCGCAGAAAGAGGTATGCCCTGTTTTATAAGTTCCGCCGCCTTGTCATAAAGGAACAATATAAGGCCCATCATTGCAGACTGTTTTTCCAGAGGCACGTAGGTATCCACAGGATGGAAAGCATTTTGCTGAAGGAAGCCCACTCGAATTACACGGGCAATCTCCAATGCAAGCTTCTGATCCTCCGGAAGCACGTCAGTGCCAACCAATTTCGCAATCTCCATAAGCTCGTTTTCCTTTTCAAGAATAAGCATGGTGCGATCTCTTCGCTCTATAAACTCCTTGTCAAGGTGCTCTGCATACCATTTTTCAAGGTCCTCGCTGTACTCACTGTAGCTTGTGAGCCAATGTATCGCAGGGTAGTGTCTTGCGTATGCAAGGCTTCTGTCAAGCCCCCAGAAGCATCTTACGAAGCGTTTTGTGTTCTGTGTAACAGGCTCTGAAAAATCGCCTCCCTGAGGGGAAACAGCGCCGATAACGGACACACTTCCCGTCTTTCCGTTAAGACTCAGCGTTCTGCCTGCTCTTCCGTAAAACTCTGACAATCTGGAAGCAAGATACGCAGGGAAACCTTCCTCTGCAGGCATCTCTTCAAGACGGCCTGAAATCTCACGAAGGGCCTCCGCCCATCTGGAAGTGGAGTCAGCCATTATCGCCACGTCATACCCCATATCACGGTAATACTCCGCCAGGGTAATTCCCGTGTAAACAGAGGCTTCTCTTGCCGCCACAGGCATATTTGAAGTATTGGCAATAAGCACGGTCCTCTCCATAAGGGAGCGGCCCGTTCTGGGGTCATTGAGCTTAGGAAAATCCTCAAGAACCTCTGTCATTTCATTGCCGCGCTCACCGCAGCCAATGTATATAATAATGTCAGCGTCGCACCACTGTGCCAGCTGATGTTGTGTCATCGTCTTTCCCGTACCGAAGCTTCCGGGAACTGCCGCAGTACCGCCCCTTGCAATAGGGAACAGACTGTCAATTATTCTCTGTCCGGTTACCAGCGGCTCGTCAACCGGCAACCTCTTCTGAACAGGACGCGCCTTTCTCACAGGCCACTCCTGCATCATACGTACTGCGCTTTCCGTGCCGTCAGGAAATTCCACAACGGCAATAGTATCCATTACCGTGTACTCCCCTTCAGGCGCAACACTTTTAAGCACACCCATCACGCCGCGATGCTCCAAAACTCCCTGAACCTTGCTGCGTGTCTTTCTGCTGTATTCTGAAAAAGCAGACTCCGGAATCATAATTTTATTCACAATAGAGCCTGTTTCGCGCACCTCGCCTACTATGGACAGCACGCCCACACTGTCACCGGCCTTTGCCACAGGCTTAAAATGCCACAGTTTTTCAGTGTCAAGGTTACTTATGTTAAGGCCTCTTTCCATAAAAGCGCCGCTTTTCTCCTCCAACGCTTTAAGGGGTCTTTGTATACCGTCAAAAATATTGCCGATAATTCCGGGGCCCAGCATTACTGACAAAGGCTTTTCTGTAGTCACCACAGGCTCACCGGGTTTAAGCCCTCCGGTAGTTTCGTAAACCTGTATCGTCGCCTCTTCGCCATCAATGCGGATAACCTCTCCGATAAGGCCCTCCTCGCCTACAAGGACCACGCTTTGCATAGCAAAGTCACCGCGTCCCCTGGCCTTTACGACAGGGCCGTTTACTCTGTATATTTCTTTTGTTTTCTTTTCACTAACAGCCATACTATTACACCTTTTTAACCAAGAGATAAATTGCTCCACGAAAGAAAATCTTCACGTTCACGGAGCACGTCTGCCTTAACGGAATTGTCGATAA
>JAGAKK010000072.1 GCA_017625675.1 Clostridia bacterium
ATATATAAAATATTACAATGAAAAGAGAATCAAAGAAAAACTTGGATGGATGAGTCCGGTGCAATATCGGCTCACTGCTGTGGCTGCATAAAACAGTCATAAGGCAGAATTAATAAAAGTCCAACTTTTGGGGGGCAGGTCACAGGTCTCTGACTCATTTGCGGAACCAAAGCACCGGAAAAAGTTCCGCAAACCGCTCCGCGTCGAGGCTTTCAAGCCTTTGAGTCAGGGACCTGCCCCCTGACTCATTTTCATATAAAACTGTTGACTTTTGTTACGAACAGTTTTATTATAAAGAGGTATTAATTTGCAGTTTCAGCAATTATTCGGAGGTACAGAATATGAAGTATAAAAGCACAAGAGGCGGAATGGCAGGTCTTGAATTTTCAGAAGCAGTCCGTATAGGCCTCTCATCAGACGGCGGACTTTTCGTTCCCGAGGAAAATATTAATTTCAGCACCGAAGAGCTTAATTCTATGGTTTCTTTGAGTTATGAACAATTAGCGGCAGTTATTATCTCCCGTTATGCAGGAGACTTTACCGCTGAAGAAGTTACAGATTGTGTTGCAAGAGCATACTCAAAGGAGAGTTTTCCGGACAACCCTGCAAATGTTACAAAGCTTACTGATAACGTAAGCATACTTGAGCTCTGGCACGGACCTACCAGCGCATTTAAGGATATGGCGCTCCAGATTCTTCCTAAGTTTATGAACTACTCTGCGAAGAAAAGCGGCAGAAGTGAAGAAATCGTTATTCTCACTGCAACGTCCGGTGACACAGGAAAAGCAGCCCTTGAAGGCTTCAAGGACAACGAAGGCATCAAGGTTATGGTTTTCTATCCTGAGTGCGGCGTAAGCGAAATGCAGAAGTATCAGATGATTACTCAGGAAGGCTCAAACGTAAATATTGTTGCCATAAAAGGAAACTTTGACAACGCTCAGTCCGGAGTAAAAACTATTTTCAACGACACTCAGTTCGCAGAAGAGCTTCTCTCAAAAGGAAAGATCCTCTCCTCTGCCAACTCCATTAATTTCGGAAGACTTCTTCCCCAGATCGTTTATTACTTCTATGCATATATGCAGCTTGTTAAAAACAAAGAAATCGGCATGGGCGCAAAGGTCAACTTCTGCGTTCCTACAGGAAACTTCGGAAACATTCTTGCGTGCTATTACGCAAAGAAAGCAGGTCTTCCCGTAAACCGCATTATCTGCGCTTCCAATGACAATAACGTTGTCCCCGATTTTCTTAAAACAGGTGTTTACAATAAGAACAGAGAATTTCTCACCACCATCTCCCCTGCTATGGATATTCTTATCTCATCAAATCTTGAAAGACTTGTATTTGATGCTTGCGGAGAAAACTGCTACACTGTTGCAGACTGGATGAAGGAGCTTAACACCACAGGTTGCTACTCCGTTGACGAAAAGACTCTTTCAAACATCAACCAACACTTCTGGGGTTCATTTGCCACTGAGGCAGAAACCTCATCTACCATTGCCGATGTCTACAATAAATATAATTACCTTGTTGACCCTCATACAGCAGTTGGTATAAAGGTTTACAGAGATTATATCGCTACTACAGGCGACACCACAAAGACCGTTTGCGTTTCCACTGCAAGTCCTTTTAAATTCAACACTGCAGTTGCCGAGGCAATATACGGAAAAGATGCTATTGACAATATGAACGAATTTGAAACATTGGAGTTCCTCTCCGAAAAGACAGGCCAGCCTATCCCTGCGCCTCTTAAAGGACTTAACACCAGAGAGATCCGTTTCAAAGACGTATGCGAAAAAGAAGATATGAAAAAGAAAGTTGAGGAGTTTATTTATGGCTAAAATTGCAATTATGGGTTGCGGAGTCGTTGGCTCCGGCGTTGCCGACATTTTGATGGAGCAGAGCAATAAGCTCAGCGCCCGATTTGACAAGGAAGTAGTTCTTTCCAAAATTCTTGACATCAGAGATATGGCAGGAACACCTTATGCCCCCTATATGACTCCTGATGCAGACAGCATCATTAACGATAATGAAATCGATATCGTTGTTGTTACTATCGGCGGCCTTGACTTTGCATACAACATGGCGAAGAAATCTCTCCTTGCCGGAAAGCACGTTGTAACGTCAAACAAAGAGGTTGTTGCAGCATACGGAAAAGAGCTTACAGAGATTGCCTTTGAGAAAAAGGTTCGTTTCCTCTACGAAGCAAGCGCAGGCGGCGGAATTCCTGTAATCAGACCTCTTAACATCTGTCTTGCCTCCAATGATATTTACGAGATTCACGGTATTCTTAAC
>JAGAKK010000004.1 GCA_017625675.1 Clostridia bacterium
CCCCTGGTGCACGGCCTTGCAAAAATGCGGAAATGTGCTATTATTGAAACATAATACTAAATACCTTCGAGCGGAGATGACGGAACATGTCTGAAATGATAGAAAAAAATTGTAAAGTATAATGAAATCATAAACCGGGACAACGCATTGGATGTTCTTCAACAAAAAATACATATTCATGATTATTTCTTTGAGCATCTGCAATTCGATTATTCTGAAAACATCCTTACCGTTTCGTTGCAGAGCTTTGAGAAATCACCGAGGCCTGCTTGCATCAGATTTTATAACGTAATCGGTGTGAAAATGTCTTGCTGTGATTTTTGGGGAGAAACCAAACGAATTGATTGCTGGTATGTCGAAGAAGAGCAGGGAAGCGTTCTGCTCAACGATTTAGTAAAAGAGAGGGATTTGCATAATTACGATTTGTCAAGGCTTAAAGATGAAAACAAGTTTTTTGAGTCAACAATCAGTGTTCTTTCCGGCGACAAGGTTACTGTTGTCTGCGAATATGCAATTTATGAAGAAACATAATGAATGAATTTGTGAAAGTGAGCCATGGCGTCAGACGCTGTGGCTCCTCTGCTACCGAAGTGCCACTGCTTTTTTCAAAAACCGTTTTCCCATAAGGCTTTGCGCCCCATGAGTCAGGGGGCAGGTCACTGACTCACGCTCGCTTTTTTTTGCTTTACTTTGCTATAGCGGGTGTGGTATTATATTGGGTGTGTGTTGTCACACGGAAAATACATAGGAGGCGAAGACCTTGGTACAGCTTAAGAATGAAGGTTTATTCCTTGTTGACGGAAGATTAACCACAGAAGCTCCCGTCGGAATTGATGTAAAAGAAGCGAAGAAAAAGACCATGGCGTACAGGATTCTTGCAGCTCACAGCAGAAACGGTGAGAAGGATGCAGAAGCAGGCGCTTTGAAAATAAAATTTGATGCAATGGCATCTCACGACATTACCTACGTAGGTATCATTCAGACTGCCCGCGCCAGCGGACTTGAGAAGTTCCCCATACCTTACGTTCTCACCAATTGCCACAATAGTCTTTGCGCTGTTGGCGGAACGATTAACGAGGACGACCACGTGTTCGGACTTTCTGCGGCGAAGAAGTACGGCGGCATTTTCGTACCCGCCCACCAGGCCGTTATCCACTCATATATGAGAGAGATGCAGGCAGGCTGCGGAAAAATGATTATCGGCTCTGACAGCCACACAAGATACGGCGCATTGGGTACAATGGCGGTAGGAGAGGGCGGCCCTGAGCTTGTTAAACAGCTTCTGGAAAGACCTTACGAAATTAATACCCCTGACGTTATCTGTATTTACCTTGACGGCAAGGTTAAGCCCGGCGTAGGACCTCAGGACGTGGCTCTTGCCATTATCAAGGCAGTTTTTGCCAATGGTTTTGTGAAGAACAAGGTTATGGAATTCGTAGGCCCCGGCATTGAAAATCTTTCCGTAGATTTCAGAAACGGTATTGACGTAATGACCACAGAAACCACTTGCCTCAGCTCCATCTGGGTTACTGATGAGAAGGTTAAGAAGTACTACGAAATTCACGGCAGACCTGATGATTATAAAAAGCTGCAGCCTGAAAACGGCGCGTATTACGACGGTGCAGTTGTGGTGGATCTTTCAAAGATTGAGTGCATGATTGCCCTTCCTTTCCACCCCAGCAATGCGTACACCGTTAAGGACTTTATTGCCAATGCCGCAGACATTCTGAGAGAAACAGAGAAGGTAGGCGAGAAGCAGTACGGCGCAAAGGTTAAGGCGTACAAGCTTACCGATAAGGTCGTTGACGGAAAGGTTATGATTGACCAGGGCGTTATCGCAGGTTGCTCAGGCGGTACTTTTGAAAACGTTTGCAGAGCTGCTGAGATTCTTAAAGGAAAGTCAATCGGCTCCGGAAGCTTTGGCCTCAGCGTATATCCTGCCAGCCAGCCCGTATTTATGGAGCTTACCAGAAACGGCAATATCGCAGAGCTTATGCAAAGCGGCGCTACCATCCGTTCTGCTTTCTGCGGACCTTGCTTCGGCGCAGGCGACGTTCCCTGCAACAACGGTTTCAGTATAAGACACACCACCAGAAACTTCCCGAATAGAGAAGGTTCCAAGCCCTCTGACGGACAGATCTCCTGGGTTGCTCTTATGGATGCCCGTTCCATTGCGGCTACTGCGGCAAACGGCGGCGTTCTTACTGCGGCTACAGATATTGAAACAAGTGATGCGGAAGTGCCCTATACTTTTGACGATTACGTTTACAAGACACGCGTATATCAGGGCTTTGGAAAGGCAGACCCTGCCTCTGAGCTTAAATTCGGACCTAATATTGCCGACTGGCCCAAGATGGACGCGTTGAACGACAATATTCTTCTCGTGGCTGCTTCTGTCATTAACGACGAAGTTACCACCACGGACGAGCTTATCCCCAGCGGCGAGACGTCATCTTACCGTTCAAATCCTTTGAGACTTGCAGAGTTTACACTCTCAAGAAAGGACCCTGAGTATGTAGGTCGCGCAAAGGCCGTTAACGAGGCTGAAAAGGCGAGAAAGGCAGAAAAAGCAAGTCCTTTGTTTGACGGTATTGACGGCGCGGCTTTTGATAATACTTCTATCGGAAGTGTTGTGCTTGCAAAGCGTCCCGGTGACGGTTCTGCAAGAGAGCAGGCTGCTTCCTGTCAGAAGGTTCTCGGCGGTCAGGCAAACATTGCCGTGGCTTATGCTACAAAGCGTTACCGCAGTAATCTTATCAACTGGGGTATGCTTCCTTTCACTCTTGCTGACGAAAACGAGGATGTTTTCAACGGAAAGATTGAAAACGGCGACAGAATCTTTGTAAAGGGCGTGAAAAATGCTGTGGAGAACGGCATTGAGGACCTTACTGCAACAGTTTATAAAAAGGACGGCAGTTCATTTGAGCTTGGCCTTAAGCTCAGCGGACTTACAGACACCGAGAAGGACATTATTCTTTCAGGTTGTTTGATAAATTATTATAACAGAAAGTAATTTTATTGATTGGAAGGTTGTTGTGATGAAAAGACTCAGTAAAAAATTGATTGTGCTTTTGATGGCAATGTGTATGGTGCTTGGAGCGTTTTCCGGCTGTTCTGATAAGATTGGCTACGGCTTTGATCCCGAAAAGCACGAGTATCCTGTGGTTACCATTGAAGTAGAGGAGTACGGCACTATCGTTCTGGAGCTTTATCCTGAAATTGCGCCCAATACCGTGGCAAACTTTGTGTCTCTTGTTGAGGATGGCTTCTATGACGGACTTACGTTCCACAGAGTTATTGAAAACTTTATGATACAAGGCGGTTGCCCTAAAGGGGATGGCACAGGCAATCCCGGTTACAAGATCAAGGGTGAGTTTACTGCCAATGATTTTGAAAACAATCTGAAGCACACCAGAGGCGTTATTTCAATGGCAAGAGGCGGTTACAGCAACGATTCTGCAGGCTGTCAGTTCTTTATTATGCACGTTGACTACCCAAGCCTTGACGGTCAGTATGCGTCTTTCGGAAAGGTGACCTCAGGTATGGACGTGGTGGACGCAATTGCCACCTGCGAAAAAGAGGAGGCCGGTTCTTCCGTGCCGGAGGATGCTGTAGTTATTAAGAGCATCACGGTTGACACGAAGGGATTTAGTTATCCCGCCCCTGAAAAAATCTGAAAAAAGATGAAAACTCGTTCTTTTTCCGAATGACTGTGCTTGCGGTACCTTTGTACAGCGGCGCACATTTCTTCAAAAATCCATTGCAGAGGAATAAGTACTGTTGTTCTTCAAATGCTTATATGTAGAGCCAACGGGAGTAGTCGTCAATAGCCGTATATTGGAAGAACTTTTTTCATATTACCTTGCTGTTTTTTAGGCAGGTAAAGGGAACGAATTTTATGTCAATATGAACACGTTTACCGGGATAACTCATTTGCTCATAAGGTTTAGGGATATACTTTGGATTATGGAGTTTATCCGCCATAAGACCTTGTTTTGATTTTTTTGTCATTCAATTATAACACAAGAGGAATATTTCCGCTGTCTTTTTATTTAGGTGTAATATATATTGTAAACTACAGATAGCAATTATTAATACAGAGCATCAATTTGACAAACGTAATAATGAGTGATAGTATAGGATACATTGTGGTTGAGGGGAAAATATGGAAAATATAGAATTTAAAAAAAGAATAATTTCGTTATTAAGTGCTGGAACAATAGCGTTAACAATGGGAGGATGTGGTGATAAAAAAACTACTGCACCAAATGAAACTGAGATAATTATTGAAACAAGTACAATAGATGAAACACCATTTATTACTCCAGAAGTAACAGATAATGAAGTAGTTACTGATACAGTAGAGACTGATGTAGTTGTAACAGATGCACCAACTGATAGTACAGAAGTTGTAGAAGAAACTTTGTTACCAATTGAAACATCAGAGCCAACAATTTTTACGGATAATCCAACTGAAGTTGAAACTATTGCGCCAACAGAAACTAATAATCCAACGCATACAACTGTTTCAACTAATACACCTAGTATAACTTCGACACCAAAAGTAACTACAAAACCTACAGCTAAGCCAACCGCTACACCAAAGCCAACTTCAACACCTACTGCTAAGCCAACGGCTACACCAAAGCCAACGGCAACGCCTACGGCTAGGCCAACTGCGACACCTACACCAGAACCAACACTAGCGCCTTTAAGAGAGTCAAATATTAATGATATTTCAGCAATAGATGCATATGCAGAACATTCATTTAGAAGAATATATAATATTGATACCGATTCACTATTTGTAGATCTAGCTTATACATATAATGGTGTTCAATATATTTGTGGGAAAGATGAATTTAGACTTTATATTGCCTTGTTAAATGAGGAGTATTTAAGTGAAGATACATTAAAAGAACTATTTGGTGATATGAGTTTAGATGATATGCGTAGGTGTTATTACGTTTGGGATAGTATGCACATGGCTGAATATGATTATGATGCAAAAATATATTATGAAAATCTAATAGCAAGTGACAACATACGTCAATTTGTTGTTGATTTACAGGCAAAAACAAAATACTGTATAAATAATAGAAACGACGATGAATATTATCAATATATAAATTCATTTTTTGAAGGTAATAATTCATACATAAATTTTAATGATAATATTGTGGTAGATTATTTAGTTACTAATGCCTTGTCTGAGGTTGTAAAAAATACAACTAGTTTTGAATTGTTTTTGTTATATGAATATAATAAAACTGCTGGTTCATCTTTGTATAATTATATAAGCTCTGAAAGTGGACTATATTCTAAAACAAGAAATAATCAATTAACTAAATAGCAATAATTCATATAGTTTTCTACATTGTAGATTAAATGCCCCACCCTAAATGGTGTATCGTATAATCTGAAGCACGAAAGAGGAGTTGCTTCAATGGCAAGAGGCGGTTAAAGCAATGATTCCTCAGGCTGTCAGGTCTTTGTTATGCAAAAGCTGCTGGAACCTCGTTCTTTTTCCGAATGACTGCGCTTGCAGTACCTTTGTACAGCGGCGCGCATTCCTTCAAAATATACTTTAAAAATGATGAATTTGTACATTGCCTTTTCTGAAAAAAAGGAGTACAATAAACGGCGGTGCGTTTTTATGCACCCCAAGATAATAAAAAAAAGGAGATCCGATTATGAGTAATCCTATCGTAACCATTAAAGTAAAAAATTACGGTACGATTGAGGTGGAGCTTTATCCTGAGGTTGCTCCCAATACCGTAAACAACTTTATTTCACTTGTAAATAAAGGTTTTTACAACGGACTTACTTTCCACAGAGTAATTCCCGGCTTTATGATTCAGGGCGGTTGTCCCCATGGAACAGGTACAGGCGGTCCCGGTTATCAGATCAAGGGCGAGTTTTTGATGAACCGCTTTGATAACAGACTTTCACATACAAACGGTGTTATTTCAATGGCAAGAGCCATGAGCCCCGATTCTGCAGGTTCACAGTTTTTCCTGATGCACGGAGATGAGGGAACATTCCTTGACGGTCAGTATGCAGCGTTCGGAAAGACTATCAGCGGTCTTGAGGTAATTGACGCTATTGCTAATTGCCCCGTAAGAAATCCCGGTTCACAGTCACCGAAGCCCATTGAGGACGTTGTGATGGAAAGCGTTACCGTGGACACGAAGGGTGTCAGCTACCCCGAGCCTGAAAAGTGCTGAGAAACTTAAAGTAGTTTGCAATTTAATTTTTATATATAAAAAGGAGATGTTTTTATGCCATTAGTTACAACTAAGGAAATGTTTGAGAAAGCGTACAAAGGTGGATATGCCATCGGTGCTTTTAACGTAAACAACATGGAGATTATTCAGGGTATCACAGAGGCTGGTAAGGAGCTTAACGCACCCCTTATTCTGCAGGTATCCGCAGGTGCAAGAAAGTATGCAAACCACACTTATCTTGTAAAATTGGTAGAGGCTGCTGTTATTGAGACAGGCCTTCCTATCGCTCTTCACCTTGACCACGGTGATTCTTTCGAGATCTGTAAGTCTTGTATCGACGGCGGATTTACTTCCGTAATGATCGACGGCTCACACTATGATTTCGAAGAGAACATTGCCGTAACAAAGAAGGTAGTTGAGTATGCACACGCTCACGGCGTAACTGTTGAGGGTGAGCTCGGACGTCTTGCAGGTATCGAGGATGCCGTTAACGTATCCGCTGAGGATGCTTCTTACACAAACCCTGCTCAGGTTCAGGAGTTCGTTGAGAGAACAGGCGTTGACTCCCTTGCAATCGCTATCGGAACAAGCCACGGCGCATACAAGTTCAAGCCCGGCCAGAAGCCTCAGCTCCGCTTCGACATTCTCGAAGAGGTTGAGAGCCGTCTTCCCGGATTCCCTATCGTACTTCACGGTGCTTCTTCCGTTATCCCTGAGTACGTTGAGATGATCAACGCAAACGGCGGACGTATGCCTGACGCTATCGGTATTCCTGAGGATATGCTCAGAAAGGCTGCTACAATGGCAGTTTGTAAGATCAACATTGACTCTGACCTGAGACTTGCTATGACAGGTACTATCAGAAAGTATCTTGCTGAGAATCCTGCTCACTTTGACCCCAGACAATATCTGAAGCCCGCAAGAGAGGCAATCAAGGGAATGGTTGCTCACAAGATCACAAACGTTCTTGGCTGCGAAGGCAAAGCTTAATTAACGAAGGGAGGAAAGTCCGTAAATCATTATCGGACTGTCTAAATTATGTCAGAACTTAAAGGTGCCGTAATTTTCGGCCAGTCAGGAGGTCCTACCTCCGTAATTAACTCCAGTGCGGCAGGCGTATTCATAGAGGCTCTCAAGCACGATTGCATCACAGCAGTATACGGCGCAGCTCACGGAATTAAAGGTATTTTGAACGAAGATTT
The DNA here is from genome assembly GCA_017625675.1 of Clostridia bacterium. Taxonomy (GTDB): domain Bacteria; phylum Bacillota; class Clostridia; order UBA1212; family UBA1212; genus RGIG8523. The sequence goes on from JAGAKK010000004.1 coordinate 7,430, forward strand.
TTACGATATGTCCAAGGAAGACCCTGAGGAGCTTATGCTTCTTAAGACCACTCCTTCCTCTGCTCTCGGCTCTGTAAGATATAAGCTTGCAGACAGCGACGTAGACGAAACTGACTACGTAAGACTTCTTGAAGTTTTCAAAAAGTACAACATCAGATATTTCTTCTACAACGGCGGAAATGACTCTATGGATACTTGCAACAAAGTCAGCAAGTATATGAAGAAGGTTGGCTATGATTGCCGCGTTATCGGTGTTCCTAAGACTATCGATAATGACCTTTTTGCTACAGACCATTGCCCCGGATACGGCAGCGCAGCAAAATACGTTGCAACGTCTATCATGGAAGTATATCTTGACTCTCACGTATACGGACCCGGTATGGTTTGCGTTATGGAGATCATGGGTAGAAACGCAGGATGGCTTACAGCTGCTTCCGCACTTGCGGCAGAGAAGGGCGCAGGTCCTGACCTTATTTACCTTCCTGAGCTTGCTTTTGATAAAGAGAAGTTCCTTGAGGAAGTAAAGAGAATCTACGCAGAGAAGAAGAGCGTTATCGTTGCAGCTTCCGAGGGTATCAAGTACGCTGACAACACTTACGTTGCAGACAGCGGTGTAAGAGACCACTTCGGACACGCTCAGCTGGGCGGTGTTGCAAACACACTTCTTTCAATGATTAAGGAAGAGCTCCCCGGCGTTAAGGCTCGTGCAATTGAGCTCAGCTTGCTCCAGCGCTGTGCATCACACTGTGGTTCAAAGGTTGACGTTGAGGAAGCTTTTGAGGCAGGCGCAGCAGCCGTTAAGTATGCAATTGAGGGCTACACAGATCGTTGCGTATCCTTTGAGAGAACAACTGACGAAAACGGCAAATACAAGTGCAACGTTACACACGTTCCCCTTGACCTTATGGCTAACACGGAGAAGAAGATTCCCCGCGAGTGGATC
>JAGAKK010000073.1 GCA_017625675.1 Clostridia bacterium
CCAATATTTTCCTTTGCAGAAATCATTACGATTTTCTTATTTGTAAGCTTACGCAGGTTTTCTGTATCAAGCTTTGTTTCACCATCGGTTTTATTTACCACAACCACGGAATTTTTCTTATTGCACATAGAAATAAGCTCTTCATCGTCTTCGGAAAGCTCATTCTGACCGTCAAGCACCATTAAAACAAGACTTGCTCTGTCAAACCTTTCTCGCGCACGTGTAACACCGATTTTTTCTATTTCATCGTCTGTATCTGTTCTTATACCTGCGGTGTCTGCAAGGCGGAGTGACACGTTGCCTACTCTTACAGTTTCCTCAAGCACGTCTCTCGTAGTGCCTGCCACAGAGGTTACGATTGCTCTGTCTGTGCCTGAAAGGGCATTGAGAAGTGTAGATTTGCCAACGTTTGGCCTGCCTACAATAGCAGTATCCACGCCGTCAAGAATTGCTTTACCTGCATCAAAGCCTGATAAAAGCTTTTCAAGTGTGGAGCTAACGTTGGTTAAGGTTTCCGTCATCTGCTCGTCGGATAATTCTTCTATTTCATCATCGGGGTAATCTACCCACGCCGCCATAAATGCGGCAGTCAAGGTAAGCTTATCACAGCATTTTTTTATTTCACGGCTCAAGGCACCGTCAAGGGCATTGAGAGAGGCGGCTCTTGCTTCCTCGCCCGATGCGGAAATAAGCCCCATAACGGCTTCCGCCTCATTCAAATCCATTTTACCGTTGAGGAATGCTCTTTTTGTAAATTCGCCGCCCTCTGCAGGCACTGCACCTGCATTAAAAACTGCTCTGAGGACTTTTTGAAGAATAAAAAGCCCGCCGTGACAGCTTATTTCAACTACGTCTTCGCCCGTGTAGCTTTTTGGAGCTCTGAAAACCAGGGCAACTGCATCGTCAAGGGCAGTTTCACCGTCGTACACCTTGCCGTAAAGGGCAGAGTAGCCGGGAATTTCACTTAATTTCTTTTTATTCAAAGCAGAAAAAACGCTGTCCCCTATGGTCAGCGCATCTTCACCTGATATTCTGATTGTACCTAATCCTGCTGCCGCCTGCGCGGTAGCAATCGCCGCCATTGTTGACAAAATATCACCTTAAAATTTATTTTTTACCTGTTGAGCCGAAGCCACCTGCTCCACGGTCTGTTTCGTCAAGCTCTTCTACTTCCTCTACAGGCATCATAGAAACAGGCATTATAACCATCTGGGCGATTCTTTCGCCCGGCTCTATAGTGTAGCTTTCTCTTTTCTGGTTTATAACGCCTACCATAATTTCACCACGGTAATCGCTGTCAATAACACCTACGGAGTTAAGAAGCCCAATACCGTGCTTTACGGCAATACCGCTTCTTGGAAACACGAAAGCACCGTAATCTGCGGAAGGCAATGCTATAGCAATACCTGTAGGGATAAGCGCAGTATCGCCACCGTTAAGTGTGATAGGCTCATCAATACAAGCGCAAAGGTCAAGCCCTGCGCTACCCTGTGTACCACGTGACGGCACCTTGGCGTTTTCTTTTAATTTCTTAATCTTTAAAAGTTCCATACCGTCACCAGAGCCGGCCGATCTCTGTATC
>JAGAKK010000074.1 GCA_017625675.1 Clostridia bacterium
ACGACGTTGTTCAAGCCGTAGTCAACAGAGTATTCTTTCATGGTATAGGCATCATTGGCAAGACCGGCAGCGGTCATAGAGAGATCCGCCATCAGCTTAACTGTCACATATCCGTAGTTGAACATAGAGCCGCTGTCCAGCTTTTCGAACACCTGATCCATATCGTCCCAGTCGTAGACCTCTCGAACCCAGGTGCCGCCCTCCCAATATCCTCTACCACCTAAAAAGTAGCCGTGCTCATAGTTAGGATCTTCGGCATAGATATCCGACTCCTCCACCGCAAAGACGGGGATCGCTGCCGAGGGTAAGAGGCCTACCAGCATCACCACAGCCAATATCATACTTAAAATTCGCTTTATTCCTTTATGTTTCATCGTTTCTTACTCCTTTTCAGAAGTTTTATTTGCTCGGCAGTTTGTAAGTCGCTTTCTCCCGCTGCCGAACGACCGGGAGACACATGGACGTTTCCTGTTATGCAGAAAAACGGTTTGGGTTTCATTTTTTAATCGCTGCCACCGCTTTTTGTATTACATACGGCAACGCCTTCCTTCTTCAAAAAAACATTGAAGTTTTCCTTTTCATCAGTAATGAACAGCAATACAGGGAGGCGGCATTGAAGATAAATACAAAGAATTAAGAAAACTTTTTACCACAAAGGATTTCCGTTAATGTGTGCAAAAACTTTCTTCTTATCAGTCGCATTTACATTGCCGTCGCCGTTAATGTCACCAACCAGAAATTCATAGCCGGTAAGCGCCTTTGACTGGTCGTTGATATGCGCAAAAATCTTTTTCTTGTCGGTTGCATTTACGTTGCCGTCACCGTTAATGTCGCCGAGAAGGTGTATCTTCACGTTCTGCAGAACGTCGTCCGCCCCCACGGTCACTGTGTACTCCCTGGTAACGTGGTCTTCTTTTGAAACTCTCAGGGTGTACGTGCCTGCCACAACCTTAGCAAACTTGTAGCTTACGGCATTTCCTTTAACGACAGTTTCGTAGCTTGGCAAATTGGCGCCGCTCTTATAGAGCTGTACGGTTACGTCTGCGTATGCATCTTTAAAACTGGTAATATGTCCGCTGACGGAACTTGTCTGCGCCGGATATAATGCAGGCTCTGTAAAGGTGTAATACAGATACAAAACGCTGCCGTCACGGTTTACGTAGATATCACCTGCTACCTGCTCGCCATCTAAGTACACAGAGGTATCAGAGGCAAACTTACATACGTTTGCGCTTTCCAGCTTCGAAGGTATTACCTTTATCTCAACCTTATACTGCACGCCTTCAACAAAAGCGTCTGTAGTCTCCAGTTGATTACCTTCAATGTCAAACCACACAATTCCGTTGCTTCCTGCATAATCCGGGTCAATCTGATATACTTCAGGGTAAGCCACGGTCATACTGTAGTCAGGAGTCTGTCCTGCCTCAGGAGCATCCAGATCGTATAGCATTACCGTGGAAACGGTCTTGGGCTGACATTGGAAACTCGCCGTGATAGTCTGCCCGTAAAGTCCGGAAGAACCACTAGTGTTTCCTTCAGCTCCGTATCCGTTTACAGAGGCTGTAAAGAGCATCTCATAATACTTGTTATGATAGAAACTATAGCCGTCCTCAGTCTTAAGATATACATTGATCTGATATTCGTGACCGGGGATAAAAGTCTCGTGATCATAGACCCAGTCCCCTTTGGTCAGGTCATACCAACCTATACCGTTTTTAATATAAGGCCACTTAGCCGGAGGGTTAGCCCAATAGGCATCATAAGAAGAATTCTTGGCGGTATCTATATAGTAACCACTGCCGCGAACGGTAGCAGAATACGTAGGCTTTTCCCCTGCAACAGGCTCAATTACGTTATCTATTACAATGTTCTCAATGACGCTGTCGTTACATTCTCCGAAGATATATTCTACGGTAATGTACTTTGACGCATCCTTATTGTACGTTTTCTCTGCCGTAGCATATTCGCCGTTTACCTTTGCCCAGAGATTTGGCATGGTGTAGTTGTACGTTGCGAATACGTTATCTCCTGTCGCGAAAAGATCAACACTGAACTTGTAAAATTTTCCCGCAACGAAGGTTCCGGTATTGTCTATCAGCGACCAACCATCCACACCGTTATCGGATACGAACCAATAGCGTCCGTTATTCATTTCGCCAAGCGCTTTATATGCAGAACTGTCACAAGAAACAGTGTATTTAGGGGTTTCTCCTTCTTTAGGCGCTGTGACGGTAATACCTACGTCACAGATATCTTTTCTGTAATCACATATATCACAGTGTAAATCATTATCCCCATCCTCGTGAGGACGAAGTCTTGTGGTTTTTTCGCAACCGGTGCCTACGCACTGCAGAAAATGTCCGTTAACTCTTCTGCTCAGAAGACCCGGATAAGGATTTTCACGGGTTGTCAGATAATCCTTAAAATATTGATAATTGTGCTTTGCATTAAGTGTTACGTCCACAGTCTGTATTTCATTGCCCTCTTCATCGGAAATGAAACAGCAGAACGTATATTCATTGTAACAGGAATCTTCAGGCGCAATAATATCCAGCGTAGGGCCGTTATAATTTTCGCCGGGCTCAGGATACTTTAAAGGCACGTAGGTAAGCACACCGCTTACGTATTGCTTTCTGCACCAGGTATAAGTAAGCTCGCTTTCACCTACGGCTTCCACAGTAAAGTGGGCAATATTGCTCTCGTCATAAGTTTCGTCTGCGCTTCGCACGTAAGCGCTTTTACAATCCTTCGGCTGCTTCGTTACAAAAATACCGGTAATTTCGTAGTCACAGATATCACAGATTTTGTCCCCGTTGTCATCCTCGTGGGCTCGAAAACCGGAATCCTTTTCTCTGCAGCAGTCACCTACACATTGAAGCACGTGACCCTGGTTATTTCTGGAAACTCCTGCATAAGGGGTTTCGTGAGTCTTCCAATATTTATAATACTGATAATTGTGTCTTGCTTTAAGCACAACGTCCACAGTACGTATTTCATTGCCCTCTTCATCGGAAATAAGACAGGCGTACGTATACTCATTGCAACAAGAATCTTCAGGTACGATAAGCTTTAATGTAGGGCCGTCATAGCATTCTCCGGGCTGAGGGTACTTCAAAGGCACGTAGGTAAGAACACCGCTTACGTATTGCTTTCTGCACCAGGTGTAGGTAAGCTCACTGTTACCGTAAGCCTTGACAGTGAATTGAGCGATATTGCTATCGTCATAGGATTCATAAGAACTGGATACGTAAGCGTTTTTATTGTCCTTAGGCTGTTTAACAATTACAATATCTGCATTTTTGTTATAGCCACACACTGTACAGGTACCATAGGTATCATAAGTATGGGTGTTCCTGCTTGTGTAGTGCTCAGAGTCATCACAATAAACACACTTTTTCCAATGGTAGGAATTGCTCCAGGTCCAGTCGGATTCAGGTCTTGGGTTATGAGTGCTTTCCGAATCCGTATGATACTCGTCAAAGTGCTCATTCCAATGCTCGCTCTCAATACATACCCAATCGGAACAATCACAGCCCTCAAAGTTTGCGCGATCCTCGCAGCAGGTAAGACACAATCCGCAATCATCACATATTCCTACGCACTCAGAGCAAAATTCTCCGCAGAGTTCACATATATCAGCGCAATTGGAACACGAATTACACTCAGGGCAAACCGTGACGCAATTGCTGCACATATTACAGTTTTCACACATAGCATCGGCGCAGGAGCTGCACAGCTCACCGCAGCCCTCACAGATGGTTGCATCATTGTCACAAGCCTCACAACCGGGGCAATGATAACCGTCGCTCACCCCACAGGCAATGCAAAGCTCATGGGAATCGCACACCTCCGCACAGGCTGCGCAAATCTGACATTCTTCACATTTTACTCCGCCGCTGTCGCCGTAGCATTCGTTACATTCGGGGCAATGGAGGCCTTCTGAAACAGAGCATTCATCACAGATAATTTTTCCTTCTTCAGCGGAACAATACTCGCAGGTCGGAACACAGTTCGTACAGCGCAGACACTCCTCGCACCAGCCCTGAATTTCAAAATAACAACCACCGCACTCCGGACAATGGCCTTCATCATTTGCGGCGCAATCCTCACACAAAAGTCCCTTTCCAAGGTTTACGGAACATTCATCGCACATATCTTTACATGCTTCACAGGCTCCGCACTGGCTACACCAGCTCAGCGTTGCAAGGTAACAGCTGTCGCAGTCAGGACAGTGGCTACCCTTGTCAATGCCGCAATCAACACACATAGTATCGCCTGTGTCTTCATTAGAGCATCCGTCACAAATCTCACTTCCGCTGCAACCGGTACACACGCCGCATTGAATACAAAGATCAACACAATCTTTACACTGGTAGCACTCACTGCAATAGGGCTCTCCGTCGATCCATTCGTTGCAGTCGGGGCAGGTATGTCCTGCGTGAACGTGCATTTCCGGCAACGGCATTATGCTGATGGCCATAACAAGAGCCAACAGTATTGTCAGAAAATTTTTTGAGGAATTGCGTTTCATATTTGACCTCCCTTGGATGTTTTTCGCTTTAGATATATGTACAGTTATCCTTGACTAATTTAATATTTACGTGTAATATATATTAAAGAAAACAGTAAGGCGGAGCTCTGTGTTCGTTGGCGCGTTGACAGAGTTCTTTGTGCAGTTTTTTACATTCTGCATAAAGGGGTACCTTACACGGATTTGATGACAAAGGCTAAAACTATACCCTCCTTAGATTACCCTTCATTTAAATAATAACGATTTCTTGTCTTTTTACACCACCCCAAACCTTTGATACGGGTGGGAACTGTGCATTTTTTCCGAAAAAAGGGTGGGAAATCGGGTGGGAATTTACACTCATTGGAGGAATAAATATGAAAAAAATTATTTTGACTATTTTGGCATTGTTTATTTTGATTGCACCTGCTTCAGGCTGCAAAGATAAAACCATGCCTAATCCTGAAAACCCCGTTACGTTGAACATCTGGCACGTATACGGAAGTCAGACTAAATCACCTTTAAACGACGTAATTGACGAGTTTAACAGCACAGTAGGAAAAGACAACGGAATTACGATCAACGTTATTTCTGTTACCAGTTCATCGGCAATTGATAAAGCCCTGTACTCCTCTGCTAACGGCGAACCCGGCGCAGAAAACATGCCGGATCTTTTTACCGCCTACCCCAGAGTTGCCGAAATAGTCGGAAAAGAAAAATTACTTCACTGGAATGACTATTTTACAGAAAAAGAGCTTTCTGTTTTTAAAGAGGACTTTTTGTCAGAAGGCTATTTTGACGATTCTCTGTTAATGCTCCCCATTGCCAAATCTACAGAAGCATTTTATCTGAACAAGACCCTGTTTGACCGTTTCAGCAAAGACTCAGGTGTTTCCACGGACGAACTCACCACCTTTGACGGACTTTTCGAGGTTTCACGGAAATACTACGATTGGTCAGAGGGGCAGAATTTCATGCAAATTAACGATTACTACAACTATGCGTATATTGGTATGAAAATGTACGGAAGCGAGTTTGTGAGAAACGGCAGACTCCGCCTTGACGACCAGAATTTTGAAAAAATATGGACACCTTTAGCAGAAACTGCAATCTACGGAGGTATATGCCTTGAAGACGGTTATGCGGCAGCACGCTGGAAAACAGCAGAAGTTATCGCAAACACAGGTTCAACAGCAGACGTTTTATATCAGCCCACAGAAGTAATCTGGGCAGATAACACCTCAGAACCGATAACCGCGATTGCGCTCCCCTACCCGAAATTTACAGAAAATAATCCGGGAGTTATTTACCGCGGAGGAGGTCTTTTTGCCGTTAAAAGTGATAATGAAAGAAAGAATCAGGCGGCATATATATTCGCCAAATGGCTTACCCAAAAAGAAAACAGCATTGATTTTGTTACACGCGCAGGCTATTTGCCTGTAACCGATGACGCATTTGAGGTTATTTTTGAAGACATCAACGTTGTTGAAAACAAAAACTATCACAGTGTTTACAAGGCTGTAAATAAAATGACGGAAGAGTATACGTTTTATTCATTGCCGCTATACAGCAACGCCTCCGATATACAACTTAACTTTGAACAGAACGTTAAAAACGTGTTGAAATCTGCCCACAATCAATATATAAAACGTGTTAACAGCGGGGAAGATGCCGACACTGTATTAAATGAACTTGTTGAACAGTCGCTGATTGAGATCAGAAACATATCAGCAGACTAATTCTATCGAGGGTGCTTTATGAAAATTGCTAATTTCTTTAACATCGGGAAACTGATTAAACAGCTGAATAAGAGCGAAGTATCTATGCGCAGACGTTTTATCGTATATATCGTTTCTGCAATAATATTAGTTGTTGTGTTGATTTTGTTATTGCTGAATATTTTTGGCATTATGAACCCCACAAACAAACAATTTATGGATATTTTAGATGCTCAACTGCTTTCCTACTCTGACAACATTGAGCAAGACTATGACAGACTTGCGGCATACGCTATCTCTTTTTCAAATCAGCTGGAGAGAGAGATACAAGACTATTTAACAGAAAATAATATGTCCTTTGAAGACCTTAAAGACAACGGCGAAATGCTTTCATCACTTCAGAATGAATTGTATGATACCGTCTATCTCAACATGCAGCTCTCCCCTTCCAGCGGAGCATTCTATATATTAGACACCACAGTAAACAGCAATTCATCCACTCCGCTGTATAACGGCATATATTTAAAATACGTCAACTTGTATTCAAACAGTACCGTAAATAACAGCATTACGTTATACAGAGGCTCCTACACAACAGGAAAGGAAAACGGGCTGACCTTTCACAGCGGTTGGCAAAACGAAATAAAAACCAATTTTTTCGATAACTGTAATTCAGATTTTGCCAACACGACACACTACATTCTCAGCCCGACTGTTGAAATTCCGGACACCTGGGAAAAATCAAGATACGTTTACGTACCAATAAGAGATATAAAGAAAAACATTATCGGTGTTTGCGGCTTTGAAGTAAATAACCTGTATTTTCAATTGACGGAAAAGTCAAGTAACACCAAATTAGGACAGCCGATCGGAGCGTTGCTTGATACTGACAACGGCTCCTATTTCGGGCAGTTTGACACAAATAAATACAATACGAATACGTTAAGTGTATCTGAAAAGAATGATTTTACAATTTTTGATTTCGGAAACGATAAGTGTATAGGAAAAACAAAAACCGTAAAGCTGGGCAAGGATACCTTTACGGTAGCTCTTATGATTACCGAAGCACAATTTAACGACTATATAAACAAAGGTCAATTAAAAACAGCGGGGGTAATGTTTCTTGTCCTTCTTATAGCCATTGCATACTGTTTGTTTATCAGCAAAAAATATATGGCGCCCATTCTCAGAAAAATAGAGCAAGTAAAATCAAACGAGGCGCTTGACAGTCAACTGAAAATCCGCGAAATTGACGACCTTTTTGACTTTCTTGCAGAAAGAGACCTTGAACATGAATCTAAATTAAACGAGCTGGAGACTGCGAAAAAAGCAGCAGAGGAAGAAGCTCTCCGAACAAGAGAAGCATACGAAAAAGCCCTTGAGGAATATGAACTGGCGCAAAGCGAGATCGTTCAGCTTTCGGATGACAAAAAAAAGGAGATCATACTTGAAGATTATGAGTTTTTCATCTGCAATCTGAAAACTCTCACGCCAACGGAATACCGTGTGTATGAGCTGTATCTTGAAGGCAAAACCGCAACAGAAATAGCATCCATTTTAGGAATCACAACGAATACGATGAAGTACCACAACAGAAACATCTACAGTAAACTCGGTATTTCCTCGCGAAAACAATTAATCCAATTTGCAACGCTCAAGCAACATCAGGACAAAAAAAAGAATTCTGACAACCAATAATTTGCTTAATTCAAAACGGCCCGGACCTTACGAAAAAGCCCGGGCCTTATCATTTACAAAAAAACGTGACAGGGGGCTGCCCCCTGTCACGTTTTATCAGCCTTCAAGACCTTTCTTGAAGGCCTTTTCATTGATCTCATAGAACTTTGAAGGAACCACAGCCTTCAGGGCATCCATCCACAAAGCCTGATCTACACCCTCAACCATTGACGCCAGAACGCCGCAAAGCACGATATTAACGGCCTTGGCGCTGCCACACTCCTCTGCCGCTTTAAGAGCGTCAAGAGCCTTTACAGAGGCACCTGAGCCTTCAAGAGCTTTAAGAGCATTGTCAGGGTAAGTAGTTCTTCCAAGAACAACGGTCATAGGGTTGATCTGCTGTGTAGAAGTGATAAGAGCGCCGCCTTTTTTAAGGTAAGGAAGCCACCTTACAGCCTCAGCAAGCTCGAAAGAAAGCATCACGTCAGCCTGCGCCTCATCAATTACGGGAGATGCCACGCTGTCGCCTATCTTTACGCAGGTAACAACGCTGCCGCCTCTCTGGGACATTCCGTGAACCTCGGAAACCTTAACGTCCTTTCCTGCCAGCATTGCCGCCATACCCAGAAACTTAGAAGCAAGGAGTGTTCCCTGTCCGCCAACGCCTACGATAAGAATATTTATATTGTCAAAATTCATATTGCAAACCTCCCTTGATTACTTGGAAATTGCGCCCTTAGGACACATTGAAACGCAAAGCTCACAGCCTGCGCACTGAGAAGCATCTATCTGATACTTTCCGTCAGCACTCTTTATGATAGCAGGGCAGCCAAGCCTCATACATGAACCGCACTTAACGCACTTGCCCTCGTCAATCTTTACGGGAGCGCCGTAATTTACGGTTTTAAGAAGGGCGCAAGGTCTCTGGGCAATGATAACTGAAGGCTCATCTGCCTGCGTCTCCTCAAGAACAGTTGCCCTAAATTTCTTCATATCGAAGGGGTCAACAACCTTGACTCTGGTAATACCCATTGCATCGCAGAGCTTAATAAGGTCTACAGCCACCGTCTTTTCATTTCTGATGGTGTAGCCCATGCAAGGGTTCTGCTGATGACCCGTCATACCGGTAATGGAGTTGTCAAGGATAATTACCGTAGAAACGCCTTTATTATACGCAACGTCCACCAGCGAAGTGATACCCGAGTGCATAAACGTAGAGTCTCCGATAACTGCAACCACCTTGTCCTGTGTAAGGTCGCCGTTAATTTCCATAGCCTTTTGCATACCGTGTGCCATACTTACGGAAGCGCCCATACAAACTACGGAATCAAGAGCGTGATAGGGGTCAAGAGCGCCCAAGGAATAGCATCCGATATCTCCGCAAACTCTCACTTTAAGATTTGAAAGAACGTAGAACACCGCTCTGTGAGGACAGCCTGCGCAGAACACGGGAGGTCTTGCAGGAACGTTTACTTCCTCCCCTGCCTTCTCTCCGTCGGGAGCAATGCCGTAATATGCCTTTCTGATAGCCGCAGTTCCAAGCTCGCCAAGGTTTGTAAAGTACTTCTTTCCTTCTACCTTGATACCAAGCTTCTTAATATACGTCTCAATGAAAGGCTCCAGCTCCTCTACCACCAGAAGCTCCTCAACCTGCTCTGCAAATTCTCTGATAACCTTTTCAGGTAACGGATGCACAAGGCCCAGCTTCAACACGGAAGCCTCAGGGAACACTTCTCTAACGTACTGGTAACAAACGCCTGACGTAACGATGCCAAGCTTTTTGTCCTTCATTTCAATGCGATTAGGGACAAGTCCTGCAAATTCGCCCTCTCCGCAAGCAGCCGCTTCAAGAGCCGCCATACGCTTCTCAACAAAAACGTGTCTGCCCTTGGCCATAGCAGGCATCATTACGTATTTTGAAATATTCTTCTCATATTTCTTCGCGTGATTTACTCTCTCACCGATATTCACAAGGCTTCTCTGGTGAGCAATTCTGGTCGTGAGGCGCACGATAACGGGTGTGTCAAATGCCTCGCTTATATCAAACGCCAGCTTCGTGTAATCAAGGCACTCCTGGCTGTCAGAAGGCTCCAACACCGGCACGTGAGAAGAAAGTCCGTAAAATCTCGTATCCTGCTCGTTCTGCGAGCTGAACATTCCCGGGTCGTCTGCAACTAAAAATACAAGGCCGCCGTTTACGCCTGTATATGCAGCTGTAAACAGGGGGTCTGCCGCTACGTTAAGACCCACGTGCTTCATACAGCACATAGCGCGGGAGCCTGCAACCGATGCACCGATAGCAACCTCTGCCGCAACCTTTTCGTTGGGTGCCCATTCACAATATATCTCCTCTGCGCTGTACTTCGCCACATTCTCCGTAACCTCCGTGCTGGGAGTTCCGGGATAAGACGACACAACGCTGACACCGGCCTCGTAAGCGCCCTGTGCCACTGCCTCATTTCCTAAAAGAAGCTTTCCGCTGATTTTCATTAAAAATTACCTCCGATATGTATAAAATGTAGTAGAATTATCTTTTAAATATTAGCCCTTCAGGCTTTTTTCGTCAGCATACCTCTTAATTTTCTGTAGCCCTTCATAATGAGTTTATCCACAGGCTTTTCAAAAAAGTAGGTCAATACCGTAGCCACAGCAAGGGAAGTAAAAAGACTTATAAAGAAATAGAGCACCTGCCACTTCGTACCCATTACCGCCTGAGGGATCTCCCCTTCTGCCACTTCCCAATAGGGGATTTTCCACTCCTTTAATTTCACGGCAATAAACTGATGCCATATATAAAGATTAAAGGAAACCGCGGAAAGGAAACGCATAACTCTGTTTCCGAAAATCCACCTGAACCACTTAAAAGCAAAGGCTGCGCCAATTATAAGCATCACAAACACCAGTGACAATGCAAAACGGCTTTGAACCTGCCAGAACTGCTTATCTGCGCTGTTTGTGGTATGCAAATCGTATTTTATCATATATCTTATCAAATATAAAGCAAAAAAAGCAATTCCGGTAAAGAAAATTCCGGTAATTTTATTGTGTTTTACATTATTGGCAAGATATACAAAAATATATGCCGCCATCATACCGTTGGCGTATACGCACAGGAACGAGGGAAACTGGTTCAGCACCATACCGATATTCTCCGCAGGCATTACCACCTTTACAAAATAAAGCCATGAGCAGCCGCACATTCCAAGATACGTAAGCAACGGCGCCTTTTTAAACAGCCACGCCGCAAGGGGAAATACAAGATAGAACAACATCTCCACGGAGACGGTCCACAGCGCTCTGTTAAAGTTTGACCACATATACGTTTCAGGCCTGAACATCTGGGTAAAACTGAGCTGGGCAAAGAGGTCTTTAAAGTATGCGCCGCTGTTCTGATATTGTGACATTGTTACAAAAAACAGTGCAAAAATCAATATACAAAGGTAATAAGAGGGAAAAATCCTTGCCACGCGCCTTGCATAAAAATCTGCAATGTCAGGCTTTTTCGCCCCCTCCAGCAGCTGCCTTGCGTGAGGAAGGAACAGCAGAAAGCCGCTGAGAAGTATCATCATATCCACGAAGACGTAGCCGTTAACGGCGAGCCAGTCAATATTGGCATCCATTATTCCGATGCCTTCAAGGGCGTCCTTTTCGGTGTAGGCCCAGAGCCATGATTGCTGCCAGAAGTGAAACCATACCACGATAAGCACCGCTAGCGCCCTGATGCCGTCCAGCACGTCAATATGCTTCGTGTCAATCGTTCCCACGTCAAAGAATGCGTTTTTAAACTTTGTGTATAAATCTTTCATAAAATCCTCTGCATTGTCATATTCTGACGGATTTTCGCCGTCAAAGCGTCAAAGCGCCTGTATTTTCTTATATATCTCCTGCATCTTCACGTCAAGAGCATTGATCTCATCGGAAGACTCAAGCATCTCCTTGCAAATTGAGTCCGGAATATCCTTGTCGGACTTGTAGCGAAGGTCGTGCTCAAGGCTTGCCCAGAAGTCCATGGCAACGGTTCTCAGCTGAATCTCCACCGCCACATACTCCGTATGCTCCGAAAGATAAATCGGAATTTCAATGTCAAGGTGCAGGCTTCTGTAGCCGTTATAATTCGGGGTTTCAATATAGTCCTGCTTATGCACAAGCCTTATGTCCGTCTGCCGCAGAAGCATATCCGCCACGCTGTACACGTCGTCAATGTAGCAACAAACCACTCTCACCCCTGCTATATCGTTAAGATTTTTCTTTGCAGACTCAATGGTAATATCGTAATTCTTTCTTATCAACTTGTTAATAATGCTTTGTGTGGACTTCAGACGACTCTCAATGTGGTGAATAGGACTTCTGGCATACTTTATGCGAAACTCGTCATTTAATATTTCAAATCTCATAGTCAGCTGTTTTATAGCCGCGTTATAAAGATACTCCATCTCCCGAAGCTCAACGATATCCGAAAAAAATGATTCAGAGGCGCCCTCCCTCTCCTCATTCTCCGCGTTAATTTTTTCGTTCAAGAAAAACACTCCTTGCCGTTAAAGTCAATCTTTTCTTATTATACAGCAAAAAACACTGCAAGGCAATGATAAAATGAGTCAGATGTGCGCCACAGCATCAGAGATGAGCCACAGCGTCTGACGCGGTGGCTCACTGATACACAAATTAGAGAGAAAAAACAACACATAAACACACTTTTTTGAGCGAATATTTGCATTATTATAACATTTATCTGAGTAATTAGACGATTTGAATTATAAAGATGAACCACAGCGTCTGACGCTGTGGTTCAACCGATGCCCCCTGAACAGTTTGAATGGGTGCTTTCGCAAGGAGCCTCTGCGTAAGCAGTCAGCTCCTGTAGAAACCGTCCTCTTTCCCCTAAAAAGTTTGAATGGGTGCTTTCGCAAGGAGCCTCTGCGTATGCAGTCAGCTCCTGTAGAAACCGTCCTCTTTCTCCTGAACAGTTTGAATGGGTGCTTTCGCAAGGAGCCTCTGCGTATGCAGTCAGCTCCTGTAGAAACCACCCATTCAAACCTACAAAATTATACAAATCAAACCGCTGGTGCCCTCGTTGATTACCCTTTCAATAGTTTCCTGAAGCTTCAGCCTCTCCTCCTCCGGCACCCTTGCCAGCTTTCCTTGCAAGCCTTCGCTCATAAGCTCGTTTAACGGCTTGCCGAAAAGGTTTGAGGTCCAGATGCTTGTAGGGTCATCCTCAAACTCCTTGAGAATGTAGTCCACAAGCTCCTCGGATTGCTTTTCAGTTCCCACAAAAGGAGAAATCTCCGTTTCGATATTGGCCTTGATAAGATGCAGCGACGGCGCCTTGGCGCGAAGCTTGACACCAAATCTGGAGCCCTGCTTTACAATTTCAGGCTCATCAAGCTCCATCTCGTCAATAGTCGGCATTACGATTCCGTAGCCTTTTAGCTCCACCTCTTTGAGAGCTGCCTCGATTCTCTCGTAGTCCCTCTTGATGCGTCCAAGGTCCTGAATCATTGAGATCAACGCCTTATCGTCAGTAATGTCAAGGCCGGAACGCTCGGAAAGAATCTTGTAGAAAAGCTCGTCAGGCATTGTGAGCTCAAGGATTGCCCTGCCGCTTCCTGCATCAAGCTCTGTGAGCGTTGCCTTCTTTACAAAAGAATATGATGCAAGACGGTCCACGCAGGACGCTACAGTTCTGAACTTGTCGGCGCCGCCGAAGGCCTCCTTAACGGCATTGATAAGGGTTGCCTTCAAAGTTTCATCGTAGCCCAGACTCTCCATCCATTGAGGTATATTGATACCGATTTCGCATACAGGGAACTCGTAGAGAATGGTGTGCATCACCTCGTTAATGTCGTCCTGAGTCATCTCTGTGCAATTAATCGGAAGCACCGGCACGTCGTATTTTTCCTCCAGGGAACATTTCAGTTGGTACACTTCCTCGCTTGCAGGGTCTGTGCAGTTAAGAAGCACCGCAAAGGGCTTCCCAGTCTCCTTCATTTCTGCGATAACCTTTTCCTCTGCGCTTACGTATTCCTCTCTTGAAATATCGGTAATGCTGCCGTCCGTTGTGATTACAATGCCGATAGTGGAATGCTCCCGGATAACCTTTTTCGTACCGATCTCCGCCGCCTCGCCGAAGGGGATTCTCTCCTCAAACCAAGGGGTATCAACCATTCTTGGCATATCGTTTTCAAGGTGGCCAAGGGCATTCTCCACAAGGTAGCCCACGCAGTCCACAAGTCGCACCTTGAGACTTATCTTGTCGCCCACGGTAATGTGAGCCGCTTCATTTGGCACGAATTTAGGCTCTGTTGTCATTATCGTCTTTCCTGCGGCACTTTGGGGCAGTTCATCAACAGCCCTGTCTCTTTCATACACGTCCGCAATGTTCGGGATAACAAGCATATCCATAAATCGCTTTATAAAAGTAGACTTACCCGTTCTCACAGGGCCAACTACTCCAATATAAATATCACCCTTAGTCCTCTCGGCGATCTGCTGATAAATGTCATATCTATCCACAATTAAACCTCCCCAAAAAATTAGTATAATGTCCAAAAACTCGTTACACTAATTTATATGAGGAGGTCACGTTAATATTACTTGATTATTAATATTTATTTTTTCTTGCTGAATATCTTTGACTCAGTGCCTTTAATGAGTCTGCCGATATTTGCGTGGTGCCTTACAATAAGGAGCGCCGCCGCAACAACGCAAAAGATAAATTGAACGGAAAGGCCGCCGCCTGCAGACTTTGCAAGAACATCCCCTGCAAAGAAAACCATTACGGGAAGAGATGCCGCCGCGATTATGGAGCCAAGGGAAACGTATCTCGTGATAGCCACGATAACGATAAAAATTCCGAATGCAATTAACGTGGGTACAGGCACGATAAAAAGCATTATTGCAAAAGACGTAAGAACACCCTTGCCGCCCTTGAAACCGAAATATAAAGGCCAATTGTGGCCCAGAATAGCACCCATGCCCGCCGCAGTCACCGCAATATCCTTGGCAATAGCGCTGCCGCCCTTAATAAGTGTCACCAGAAGCATTGCAATAAGGCAAGCCGCCACACCTTTCAGGAAGTCCACAAGGAACGTAAGGATCGCCGCCTTTTTTCCGTAGGTTCTCAGCATATTGGTCATGCCTGCGTTGCCGCTGCCGTGTTTTCTCACGTCATCCTTGTAAAGAAGTCTTGAGATGATGACAGCCGCGTTGATGCTGCCCATAAGGTAACCGATTATCAATGATATAACACCGAAGAAAACATCCATTTTCCCTTTATTCCTCCGTTAATAAAAATCACATTATCTATTTTAGCATATCTCTTGCAACTTTTACAGTATCAATTGTTTTTATGTTCAAAAGTATACACTGAAAAATATTTTTTAATTCCTCATAGCAGGCGCATTAAACAATTAAAGAGCAAATTGAACAACACAAAAAGCAGCGTATATTGCAAGGAGAGTTATGCCTTGCCAGCGTGCAAGTTTGCCTCTGATAATTGCCGGCAATGTCATAAGAGCCATTACAATTATCAAAAGGGGAATATCAAGCACAAAAGAGGCATTTATGCCGAAAATCGTGTTTTCAGATGGTACAGTAAAAGGCGAAATTGAAATTGCCACGCCGCTTACAAGAACAAGATTAAAAATGTTTGCTCCAATAATATTTCCTAAAGAAAGTGCGCTATGCCCTTTAACCAATGCGGTAATTGCTGTAACAAGTTCAGGAAGAGATGTTCCAAGTGCCACAAACGTCAAAGCAATTACAGAACTTGGTACACCGATTTTTTCGGCAATTATTGTTCCGTTATCAACAAGCAACGTTGCACCGATTGCGATCACAACTGCACCCAAAATTAAAAACAAAACATTGGAATTCAGCAACGCTAAACCTTTCTGTAAAACACCTTTTGCAATACCAATTGCCAGAAAAATCAAGCCCAGAACTCCATTTATATAAAAGCCGGCAAAATCCCCTATATTAGAAAGATCCGTCATGAAGCCTCCGGCACTGATTATAGCAATGATTTGTGTCGCAATAAGCCCTATACCTACAATCAAAAAACCTACAAAGTCACCTACGGAACTCTGGTTGTCTTCACTCACTTCGTCATCAAGTACGTCAAGAATAAATTCACTGCTAACTTTTTCCTTCGGACTACGCTCTTTCATCGCCTGTATTATAAGAACGGTCATATATATTCCAAATCCGACAAGAAGAATGATTCCAGTCCATCGCAAAAACTCTCCAAAGAAGTAAGCGGCAAAAGCGTAGAATGCTGCTACACAAAAGAAAAAAATAGTTGGAAAACGCAAACTCTTTTTTTCAACTGCTCCGGGGCGCAAAGAAATTGTTATTGCTGCTATAAGAGCTGTGTTGCATATAATTGAGCCAATTGCGTTGCCATACGCCATAGAGCCTTGTCCTTGGACTGCTCCTGTGGCAGAAACCATTACTTCAGGAAGTGTTGTTCCTATAGAAACAACAGTCGCTCCTATAAGTATTTCCGGAATGTGAAAACGGTGAGCAATACCCGTCGCTCCGTCTACAAACCAGTCACCACCCTTTATCAAAAATACCAGTCCGATAACAAAAAGAATAATAGGAATAATCAAGTCCATAGTTACACCACAAATTACTAAAAATTTTTCATTGATTGACTAAAATACTTACTGAAAATACTACTGTTATATATTGTCGTTTGCTTTCTCGCCTCGTTCTCTGAGCTTGAACACAAGTGGTGTGCCCTCAAAGCCGAAGTTCTTTCTTATCTGATTTTCAATGTATCTGAGATATGAGAAGTGGAACAGCTTGATACTGTTGCAAAAAACTGCAAACGTCGGAGGCTGAACACCTATCTGGGTCATATAGAACACCTTGAGCCTGCGACCCTTGTCTGAAGGAGGCTGAACCACCGCAACGGCTTCGTTGAGCACATCGTTTAACATACCTGTGGTAACTCGCTTACAAGCCTCGCTGTGCACGAACTTGATCTGCTCAAAGATAGTGTTCACCCTCTGTCCCGTAAGGGCTGAAATAAACACCACGGGAGCATACATCATAAAATTGAAACTGTTGTATACCTCGGTGCGGTACTTCTCCAGAGTGCCTGTTTCCTTTTCAATGGTATCCCACTTGTTTATGGCGATAATACACGCCTTGCCCTTGTCGTGAGCGTAGCCCGCAATCTTTGTGTCCTGCTCTGTAACACCGTCCCCTGCGTCAACCATTATAATTACCACGTCGCAGCGGTCAACTGCGCCCAAGGAACGCATAATACTGTAACGTTCGATATTGTCGGTAATCTTCCCGCGCTTTCTCATACCGGCAGTGTCAATGAAGCAATACTTCTGTCCGTCAATCTCCGCATAGGTGTCAATGGCGTCGCGTGTAGTTCCCGGAATGTCACTTACGATAACTCTCTGCTCACCGAGAATTTTATTGATAAGAGAGGACTTTCCCGCATTAGGCTTTCCTACGATAGCAACCTTGATTACCTCTGCATCGTCCTCTTCCTCAATCTCCTCGGGAAGCTTTTCATAAACTGCATCAAGCACCTCGCCGATGCCAAGACCGTGAGCTGATGACAAGGTCATAAAGTCACCGATGCCAAGATTATAAAACTCGTAAACGTCTGCAGGAGGCTCTCCCACGGTGTCCACCTTATTTACGGCAAGAATTACAGGCTTGTCAACTTTAATAAGCATTGCCGCAATATCCTTGTCGCTGGCAGTCATACCCTCTTTTGCGTCCACCATAAAAATAATAACGTCCGCAAGCTCAATGGCCACCTCTGCCTGCCTTCTCATCTGCACCAGAATGGTGTCCGTGGAATAAGGCTCAAGACCGCCCGTATCCACCAATGAAAATGTTCTGCCGCGCCACTCTATATCCTCATAAATTCTGTCTCTGGTAACACCCGGAATATCTTCCACAATGGAAACACGCTTTCCCACAACGTAGTTAAAGAAAGATGATTTTCCCACGTTAGGTCTTCCCAGAATTGCAACAACAGGTTTACTCATTGCATTCACCTCCGATAATGGACAGCACGAAGTCCTTTCCGCTGTCCTCAACTGCCCTCACCTTTACGCCAAGGGCCTTTTCAACGTCTGAAACGGTAACGTTATCAAGAAACACCGTTTCACCGCGTCTTAACATATTTTTCGTAATTAATACTTCGTCCCCAAGGTCATGACCCATAAGGCCGTTAATAAGGTCACCGCCGGTAATAAGGCCGCTCACCGTAACGTTTTCCCCAAAGAAATCATTTTTTATCATCACGGCATTGCCAGCAACCGAAAGTCCGTTTTCGCCGCAAGCTGCGCAAACTTTTTCAACAAGCGCCTTTACTATCTCAAAGGCACACACTCCCACAGCGGAAGTAACTTTCCTGCAACGTCCTTTAAGCGCCGTTGACGCCTCCTTTACAGCCGTCTTAAACCCATCGCTTTCAAGGTACTCGGAAACCTCCTGCTCTAAAAGAGAAACCATGCCCACACCGTTTTCTATCTGTGGAAAATCGTCGTAGCATTCGTGCCCCGGAAGCTCTCGTCCGGCTTTGATATAAAGCTCGTCAGCGCCGTAAATAAACCTTGTACCACGCTCTTTAAGGGCTGTTTCCTGAATTTCTTCAATGATGTCAACAATCTCACCGCACTCTTCGGGAGTAAAAGGCCTCAGCTCAGCAAGGCCGTCACGGTACTTCGTAAGTCCCACAGGCACCGCTGAAACGCTTTGCAGATGTGCACCCAGCGTAAGAAGGCCCTTTAACGTACTTCTCAGCTCTTCCCCGTCATTGTATCCGGGGCAAAGAACGATCTGGGCATTGACGATAATTCCGCCCTCTGTGAGGATCTTAATTTTCTCGTAAACGTTGCCCGCGCCCTTGTGGTTAAGCATTTTGCAACGAAGCTCGGAATTCAGGGTGTGCACCGACACGTTAATAGGCGACATACGGTACTTTACTACTCTTTTAAGCTCCTGCTCGGTAACGTTTGTGAGAGTCACGTAATTTCCCGTGAGGAATGAAAGCCTTATATCGTCGTCCTTAAAGTAAAGGGTGTCGCGCATTCCCGGAGGCATCTGGTCGATAAAGCAAAAGATGCAATTATTGGCGCAGCTTCTGTCGTTATCAAGCAAGGGGTCTGTAAATTCAATTCCAAGGTCCTCGTAAGGCTCTTTTTCGATATCTACAATGTACTCCTCGCCGTTTTCGTCCTTCATGTGAAGCTCCACGTAATCATCGGCGCAATAATAGCGATAATCAAAAACGTCCTTGATCTTGTGGCCGTTAACGGCAATCAGCTCATCTCCCGGAAGAACGCCACCCTCTTCTGCCGCGCTTCCCGCTTCAACGCTTAACACCTTGCGTTTTGAGTTATTCGGTTTTTCTTTGGCAATTTTCTTCGGCATAGCCATTCCTCTCTTTTCCCCTTTAACAAGAAAAAAACTGTCTCGATGCTCGTCTTCTGCAAGCAGTACGTCGGTACACTTGCAATGACAGGCAATCGGGGCAGCCTTTCAATTTCAATATCAATAAGCGTAGGAAATCAATCCTCACCCATCTTAATGACCTCGCGACCCTTATAGTAACCGCAAGAACCGCATACTGTATGCGAAAGTTTGAACTCATGACACTGAGGGCACTTAACGAGATTGGGCGCCTCAAGCTTCCAATTAGCTCTTCTGGAACGGCTTCTCGCCTTAGACCATCTTCTCTTCGGACAAATCATTTCCTACACCTCCTGCTGAATAAGCAATAATATCTTATGTTTTCACACGTCCGTTTTTCACAAAACAGGCGCGCAAAAACCGACCTGTCAAAATCAGACTTATTGATTATACACGATAACACCCCACAAGTCAATAGGTGTTTCGCAAATTTTTCAAGGAAATTTTTCGAATCAGTGACCTGCCCCTTGACTCATTTTATTTACTTTGAGTCTCTTAATTTTTTGAGTTTGCGAACCACGTCGGCTTTCAATATGTCAAAGCACATCGCTTCTAATGGCCTTTGGGTCGTTTGGTGTGCTTTTCTTTTTTTATTAAAACTTGACACATACTGTTACGTTGTGATATATTCTCTGCACCGAGCATTTCAGCGGCGGCGGTAGATGGCATCTTTATATGTGTACTACCAACGCTTCTCTTTTCTACAGAGCGCCGAGTCAAAGGCGAAGTCGCTGATGCTCGGTTTTTTTGCGGAAATTTTGCGGACTATCCGAAGTCTTTTTTCTTTACTACTCGTTCTCCCTCACTGCTATTATTACTGCTTTCACGAATTTCTCCTCCGTCAGGTTCTCGGTGTTCTCAATCAGCTCCACCATCATATCCAACCGTTCTTCCGTATCCAACATTGACAGCATCCCTATGATGTTCTCTTCGTGAATTCCAACCTTGTCCATCTCTTTCATAAGGTAAATTATTTGATTTTCCATTTTCTTCGTGTATTCCATAGTACTATATATTCCTTAACTTATACCACCGTATACAATATTGATTATCTATATTCAATGCAGAATTGACTATAGATACAAACCTTGATTCCATTATATTTGTCCAAAGGATTTGAGTCAACACTCTTTCTTTCCGGTTCTCTGACTTTTTGACCACTGACTCATTTCATTTACTTTGAGTCTCTTAATTTTTTGAGTTTGCGAACCACGTCGGCCTCCGTATTGTCCGAATCCGCTATTATTGCCGTTGCTTGCAAAACTATTTCTATTGGCTGTGCCGTACATTCCATAATCAGTCGAATCGTATCGTCTGAGTACTCCTCCAGTCTTTTGCTGTATGCCTCTCCTTTCAGTTTCATCACGCAGTCCCCTTTCCATACTTATTCATATCGCAATTATTTTATACTTGACATTCTCTGTTGCCTCATATATACTCATTGTCAGAAGCGTTGAGCATCCGATTTAAGGGCCTTAAAAGTGGTTCAAGTGAGGGCGACGCTTCTTTTTTTTTGTTGCTTTTTATCTTTCCAAGTAATATACTTGAAACGAGGCATTCACAGAACCGATTTTGGACGTTGCATCAGGGCTATTTGCATTGATGAGCTGCGAAGTCTCTTTTTATTTTAAACAGTCTTGTTTTTATTCAGCGTCCTATAACTCTTTCAGTTTGCGGACTATTTCGTCTTTTGCCTCGGTCTTTTTCCCCTTACTACTCGTTCTCCCTCACGGCTATTATTACTGCTTTCACAAATTTCTCTTCCGTCAGATTCTCGGTGTTCTCAATCAGCTCCACCATCATATCCAACCGTTCTTCCGTATCCAACATTGACAGCATCCCTATGATGTTCTCTTTGTGAATTCCCACCTTCGTCATTTCGTCCATCAAGTAAAACAGTTTCTTCTTCTCTTTTTCTGTAATATTCATCGCATAAACTCCTAAACTTCTCAACTTTCTTTGCACCCTTGGCTATAACTTTAAAGTTATCATAGCCATACCACCGTACACAATATTGATTATCTATATTCAATGCAGAATTGACTATAGATGTAAACCTTGATTCCATTATATTTGTCCAAAGGATTTGAGTCAACACTCTTTCTTTCCGGTTCTCTGACTTTTTGACCACTGAACAATTTGAGTCAGGGACCTGCCCCCTGACTCATTTTCCGTTTGATGATATAATTGAATCCTCTCTCCATCTCTGACAAGATGCTTGCTTACAGGTTTTGGATGAAATTCTTTATCATACTGTTTGACAAAAGCAAACAAATCGGATAGACTATATGTGGTAGCCAACTGCGAATCAGTTAAGCCTCCTTTTGGGGAGAGAACACTGTTATCAAGGTTGGCTACTTTTTCTATGTAGGCGCATCGAGAGCAGCCAATTCTTTTGTTCTTAATGCCAAACAGTTGACAAATCCGCACAATTTGAATATACTCACCAAAGAAGATGTTCCGAAACCCTTCTTTTGAAGGTCATGCGGGGGCTTAAAGCCGGCATCTTCTTTTTTTACGCTTTTTATGAGTCAGGGACCTGCCCCCTGACTCATTTTCCGTTTGATGATATAATTGAATCGTCTCTCCGTCTCTGACAAGATGCTTGCTTACAGGTTTCGGATGAAATTCTTTATCATACTTTTTGACAAGAGCAAACAAATCGGATATACTATATATGGAGTCTATGTTCGGTCTTGACGAGGAGGAATTTTTTCCAAGTTGTCCACCAGTAGGCTCTATTTTTATTGCTTTTTTATTGACAAACTGGCACAGCACAGATATACTGAGTAACAGAATCGGTAATGCGTAGCAGTTTTTCTGTGATCGCAGGCGCATTGAGCGCAGCCGATTCTTTTATTCTTAATGCCAAACCGTTGACAAATCCGCACAATTTGAATATACTCACCACAGAAGATGTTCCGAAACCCTTCTTTGGAAGGTCATGCGGGGGCTTTACGCCAGCATCTTCTTTTTTATGCTTGTTTTTCTGATTGCGTACAGTTCATTATATTCTCTCAGTTTCCATGTCTTTTTATCGACAATAGATCTTACAACAACATAATTGTTAGTATTTTCTGTTATTCCCAAAAGAACATAAGCACCATTATTCCCTTCTCTTTGCAAAAGAGATATGTTGCTGTATCTGTGTTTTTCACATTGTTTGCCTTGGCAGCAATTTTACACATGTCTTTTGCAAAATCAATTCTGCTTTGATTGTACTGTTACATTTCCTTAGTAGAAACGTTTTTAAGAGTTTTTATCTCTATAGGATTTTTCTTTACCAAAATTGTAAAGGTCATAATCCTCATCGTTTTCTTCTATTGCTTCAAGGAATGTTAACATCTGCGCCTTTGTAATGGCGTTCTGTCCGGGCAACAACGGATTTTGAATATCAAGATAGAACTCCCTGGCGGCGCCGTTGCTGTCTGTAAAGTAAAGTCCTCTGCCGTAAAGATTTGAATACTTTGACTTTTTTCTGTCAAAAAACAGTAAAGTCGCTTGAATCTCCACGGTACATCACTTTAAGATTTCCTTTATCATCAACGACCTTTGAAATTTTGAAGTATTCCTGCTGTGCTTTCGTCAAAGTTTTTCCGCTTGAATCACGCTCGGAAAATTTTTCTTGACTTTTTTCTGGCGTTTGGCGTATACTATCTTTGGTAGGGATTGTGTCCGATTCAACGGACTGCCCTACTTTTTTTATTGGCGAAATATCATACAGTATTTTTTGACCATCTGTACTCGTTGCAATATTAAGTATAACTTTCCAAACAATGCCACTTTTATCTTGCAAATATGTAGTCCAATATTCCCAGTTGTTTTTTCCATTATCATCTAACCAACCATGCGAATATTTTGCCTCTGCATTATCCTCAAAGGCTGATGTAAAAACAACCTCATCAACAAGAGCAATATCTTCTTGCTTCGTCTTATTATCAATATGCTTTGATGACAAATCTTTATTTACAGAGACAATTTTCCCTGATTTATTTTTAAATTTTACCCCTTTTTCTACTATTTTTATACTTACTTCGTTATGAGTCAGGGACCTGCCCCCTGACTCATTTTCAGCCAAAGTTAAAGGGTATCGTTTGGTGAATATCACACGAAGTGTGTCAATTCACAAAAACGATACCCTTTAACTTTCTATATTGCCTCTCCCGAGAACTGTGTCATGTACAGATCGTAATAGCGGCCCTTTTGTTTCAAAAGTTCCTCATGACTGCCCATTTCAACAGCCCTGCCGCGGTCCATCACCACGATAACGTCCGCGTCCTGAATCGTTGACAGCCTGTGGGCGATAATAAGGCTGGTCCTGTTCTTCATAAGCCTTACCATTGCGTCCTGAATATTCTTTTCCGTCCTTGTGTCAACAGATGATGTTGCCTCGTCAAGGATCAATATTTTCGGGTCTGCCAGAATTGCCCTTGCGATGGTGAGAAGCTGGCGTTGTCCCTGAGAAAGATTTGCGCCTGCGTGGGTAAGAACCGTCTGATAGCCCTGAGGAAGCTTGCTTATGAAGTAGGCGGAGTTGCTCATCCTTGCCGCCTCTATCATTGCATTATCGTCAGCCTCCTGATTTGCGTACTTGATGTTGTTGGCAATCGTGTCAGAGAAAAGCACCGTGTCCTGAAGAACGATTGCCGTGTTGCGGCGAAGCTCATCTCTGTCGATATCCATAATGTTTACGCCGTCAATAGTTATCTCACCAGAGTCGATCCGGTAAAATCTCATGAGAAGATTTACAACCGTTGTCTTGCCGCTTCCCGTTGCCCCTACAAGAGCGATTTTCTGCCCCGGCTTTACCGTCAGGTTAAAATCAAAAAGCACCTGTTTTTCCGGTGTGTAGGAGAAATTGACATTTTTAAAGCATATCTCACCTTTTATGTCGCCCATGGTCTTGTCGCCCTCGTCGTTTTCGTCAGGCTGGTCCATAAGCTCGAAGACACGCTCCGCGCCTGCAATTGCGGTCTGCAATGCGCCGTAGAGCTGAGCAATCTCGTTAATTGGCCTTGAAAATTGCTTGGCGTAAATGATAAAGGCAGAAATAACACCGATGGTAATAAGTCCCGTGTAGGCAAAATAACCGCCGAATGCCGCCACGATAACGAAGCTTATATTTGAGATGCAGTTCATTATCGGCCCCATTGAACCGCCCAATATTTCAGCCCGGATACCCACCTTGGCAAGCTCGTCGCTGGTGCGGTCAAACTCTTCAATAACGTCCTCCTGCTTGTTGTACGCCACAATGGACTTGTACCCCGTTATCATCTCCTCGGAGTGTCCGTTAAGGCGACCAAGCACCTTTGA
Organism: Clostridia bacterium; assembly: GCA_017625675.1. Lineage (GTDB taxonomy): Bacteria > Bacillota > Clostridia > UBA1212 > UBA1212 > RGIG8523. The sequence continues at coordinate 24,670 of JAGAKK010000074.1, forward strand.
GCGCTTTCTGTACACCTTACGCATTATCTTTGACATCTGATTTGTAACAATTACCGTCAGAATCACGGACAGCAAGGTCACAAGGGTGAGCTGCCAGCAGTACCAGAACATTATGGAAACCGTGCCGATAATGGTGAGAACACCCGACACAAGAGAGCCGAGGCTCTGGGAAATAGTCATTGAAATGTTTTCCACGTCGTTGGTCATACGGCTCATTATGTCGCCCCCTGAATGGGTGTCAAGGTAGCCGATGGAGAGGTTGTCAATCTTCCTGAAAAGGTCGTGGCGCATGTGTTGCACTATTTTCTGGCTGAGCTTTGCAGAGATAAGTGTCTGGGCAAGGTTGCAGCCTGCGTGCACAACGTAAACGATAAGAAGCCCCACCAGAAGCCTGTAAAGGTCCTCCCAGCCTCTCTCTTTAATAAGGTCAATGCCCTTTCCCTGCATTGCCGGCGCAAAAAGTGACGTAAGGGTCACAACGCATACCACGCAAAGAAGCAACGTCAAAAGCCCTTTTGTCTTGCTGAAATAAGAGAGCAATCTTCTGACAGTTCCCTTGGCATCCTTCGCCTTTTCAACAGCCTGCCCCATATTTCTTCCCGCACCGCCGCCACGGGGGTGAAAATTCACCTGCTGAGGCCTGTTGTCAGGTGTTGCCGCCTTGAATTTTATCTTCTCCGATGAGTGATGCTCAAAGCCTTTCGGAAGCTTTTCATTGTCAATATTATTCAACGTCAACACCTCCTTTAAGCTGGGAATTGTATATCTCACGGTAATACTCTGAGTTTTCCATAAGCTCCTCATGGGTTCCTATGTCTGCAATGGTGCCGTTTTCAATTACCGCAATCCTGTCAGCATCCTTTACCGACGCAATTCTCTGGGCAATAATAATTTTTGTAGCATCAGGACTGGCCTTTTTCAGTGCCTCGTAAAGATTTGCCTCCGTGCGAAGGTCAAGAGCGCTGGTGGAATCGTCGAAAATGAGTATCTCCGGATCTTTCAGCACTGCCCTTGCAATAGAAATTCTCTGCTTCTGACCGCCGGAAAGGGAGTGGCCGCCCTCGGTAACGTTAGTGTAGTAGCCGTACTCCGTGTCGCAGATAAAGTCGTCTGCCTGGGCAATCTCCGCCGCATTCTTTATCTCCCAAGGGGTTGCGGTCTCCTTTCCCCAACGGATATTGGCCTCAATAGACCTTGAATAAAGCTCCGCCTTCTGAAGCACGATACCGATTTTTTCACGAAGGTCCTGAAGCTTGTGGTCCTTTACGTTAACGCCGTTTACAAGCACTTCACCCTCCGTGCAATCGTAAAATCTGGGGATAAGGTTTACAAGGGACGATTTACCCGAGCCTGTTGAACCGATTATGGCCAAGGTCTCCCCTCTGCTCACCTTGAAAGAAATATGGTGGAGCACCGGTTGGCCGCCGGAATTAGGGTACGTAAAACTCACGTCCTTAAATTCCACCTGACCCTTCGCCATAGCCTCGTTATCCAGGGTCATTTCTCCGTCTTTTATGATTTCCTGCTCTTTAAGCACCTCGCTGATTCGGTCTGCAGACGCCTTTGCCCTTGTGAAGGTCTGGAAAATATTTGCCATAAACATTACGCCGTTTAAAATCATTGCCATGTACGTAATAGATGCCATGATTTCGCCGGGCGTAAGACCGCCGCCGCTTTTCACGGTAATGCCGCCAACGTACAGAATTCCCACTACACAGACGTTAAGAACAATGTTCATGCAAGGGCCCATAAACGCAAGGATTGACTGCACTTTAAGGTTAATCTCGCACAGCGCATCATTGGCATCATCAAAGCGCTCCATTTCGTAATCCTCTTTTACGTAGGCTTTTACAACTCTTGCCCCTGCAACGTTTTCCTGCATAACGTTATTTACGCCGTCAAGCTTCTGCTGCACCACCTTGAACAGCGGCGATGCCTTCTTCATAAAGAAAAACACAAGAAACACAACGATAGGCAAAGCGCATACGGCAATAAGCGCGAACCGAAGTGATTGACGGGAAAGCATAAAAATTCCGCCCACAAACATTACCGAGCAACGAACCACAGAGCGAATCGCCATCATTACCATACGCTCCACCTGGGTCACGTCGTTTGAAAGTCTTGTTATCAGGGAGCCCGTTGAGATTTTGTCAGTCTGCTGAAAGGACAGATTCATTATTTTTCTGAAAAGGTCCTTTCTGAGGTCGTTGGCAAACTGCTGCGATGCAAGATTTGCAAACACACCGCTCATAATGCCGCAAAAACCGCCGAAAAGCACCAATAAAATCATTATTACGCCAATACTGATGATAACATCCATGTCAGCCGCCAAAACGCCTTTATCAACGATTTCAGACATCATATCCGGCTGCCACAGGTCCATGGCAATCTCACCGAACATAAACAGCGGCGCCAGCAAACAAAAATACCAATATTTTTTCAAATACTTCAACATATTACATTAATTCCTTTCGGATGATCTCAATAATTTTCTCGATGGTTTCGTAGAACTCAGCCTCTTTTTCCGGTGTCAACGTCTCGGTAATCTTTCTGTCCGCCCCGTGTATCCGCTCCTTCATCATATCGTCCTGCTTTTTCCCCTTCTCCGTAAGGTAAAGCCTTGTGACTCTGCGGTCCTTCTCGTCAATTTCCTTCCTTATGTACCCGTCATTTTCCATATCCTTTATCGTATTGCTGACGGCAACGTGGGTCACCTTGCTATGTTCTGCAATCTCCTTCTGGGTCGCTCCGGGATTTCGCGAAAGATACATCACAATAAGCCTGTAGGAATCAGGCACCCCCGCCTCCGCAGACACTTTCTTCATATATGCGCCCCACTCTTTATGCAAATGCTTAACCATAAGCATCAAAGGGATTTTTTTCTCATCGTTTGCCATAACTAATTCTCACAACCTCCTCAGCCGACAATATGTAACAACTTATGTAATCAATTACATATTTTACAATGGTTTTATTTTTTTGTCAAGATGAGACAGTGACCTGCCCCCTGACTCAGTCTAAAAAACGCTTTATTTGTGGGCTTTTTGCATTTTGGGGTGGCACTTTGGTTCCGCAGATGAGTCACGGTGAGTCAGGGGGCAGGTCACTGACTCATTTGCTTGCACAAAATAATCATCTGTGGTAAAATACCTTTATCATTATTATTGAAGGAGAGAATTTTATGCTTAATGAAAATACAACTTTAGGGAAATGCCAATGGCTCATCCCCGATGCGTTTTACCCTGTTAAGGACACTGGTGAGTACGTGAGCCACGAGGCGGTTTGCGTTCTCAACGCAGGCGAGATTGACGCCGAGATCAATATTACCCTTTACTTTGAAAATGCAGAGCCTATGGAGGGCTTTAAGGCGTTTTGCAAGGCAAAAAGGACAAATCATATCCGCATGGATAAAATCGTGTCAGAAAAGGGCGAGAAGGTGCCCCGCGGCGTTCCCTACGCAATGCTCGTTACCAGCAACGTTCCCGTTGTCTGCCAATACAGCAGACTTGACACCACGCAGGCTGAAATGAGCTTTATGGGCCTTATTGCTTATTGAAAGGACGGCCTTTGATATGTACGAAGATAACAGCCAACAAATTGAGAACGAGGTACTGATTCTTTACGTTCTCAGCAACTTTGACATAAGTATTACCGAAAAGTCCCTGACCGAGATACTGCTCTCCCCCGGCCTTATCAATTATTTCGGCTTTCAGACAGGTCTCAGAAAACTTGTGGACGAAAAGCTTGTCAACACTTATACCGACACAGACGGCGTCAATATGTACTCCTTGACAGAGGACGGAACAAGGCTTCTGGAAACGCTGCTTCCTGCCATCACGCCGGCAGTCAAGAACACTTACGACGCTTTCCTTGCAAAAGAGAAAAACAAGATTGCAATGGAGACCAATATCAATGCCTTCCCTTTTATTGACGGCAATAAAAATCAATGCATAAGGTGCTACATAAGAGAAAACGGCAACAAGGTGGTTGACATAAGAATTCCCGTACCGGACAAGGAAACGGCGCTCCAGATGTGCGCCAATTGGAAGACCAATGCGTACGGGATACTGATGCAAATTATGACGGACCTCAACGGCTGAGGGAGTGTAAGGCGCTATTTACGCGGCTTGGTTATTGATATATGTTGATTGAGATTGTAGAAATCATATAGTTTGTGCTTCTATGAAAAATCTCGTTGACGTATGTTGCTAGCTTGGCCGCTTCTTTTAAAGGGACGAACTGCAGTACCTCGTACAGCAACGTCATCCCTTTAAAAGAAAATATCTGCCTTCTCTCCCTCAGCCCTTATCCAAGGAGTGTAAGGCGCTATTTACGCGGCTTGGTTATTGATATATGTTGAATGAGATTGTACGAATCATATAGTTTGTGCTTCTACGAATAATCTCGTTGACGTATGTTGATAGCTTGGCCGCTTCTTTTAAAGGGACGAACTGCAGTACCTCGTACAGCGACGTCATCCCTTTAAAAGCAAAAAATCCGGCAGGAAAAGTCCTGTCGGATCGTTTTTTAACAAAACCCCGAGATGCCGATGCCCGAATTTTGACACCCGGAAAAGACCAGGTGGGTCTCCTATGCCGACTTCTCAATCTTCCACTGTCGCTGAAAAGCGAACCGTTAACGGTCGAGGCCTGATTTCAAGCCGGTGCAAATGTTCGGATCCCTGAAAATGTTGTAGGTTCAAAATATCAGGCAGTTCCCGCACACCCCAGGAATTTTGCCGTTATTATGTTTTCTGTATTTATTATATATTATACATCAATCCTACGCAAGAAAAATTTTTAATATGTAAAAGATTTCCTGATTAGTGAATAAATGCCTTTAACGGCTTGCGTTGGCGGTGAGTATCTTGCTTCTGATGAAAGGAACAGAGAGCAAAATTGCGGTGCCTGCAGTCGTAATGATTATCTCAGGAAGCATATAAAGGCCGTTGTAAATGATTGAGTATACAGTTGCAAGAGTTGCCCCTGTGGTGTTAGCCATAATCCATTCACCCATGCTGTTTACAAAAACATCGGAGAAAAACCACTCGGCGTATCCACCGAAGAGAATTGCACCGGAAATGATGTGAATAACGTATCTCAGGAAAGAAACGATTAACGCCCCTACACTGCCCATAATTGCAATTTTTTTCGCATTGTTGCTTTTGATAGCTTTTGAAACAAGCATTCCTGCAAGACCTATTACCGCAAATGCCGCAATATAGTCAAGGAAACACATCAATATCACCTCAAATGTTCCAAGTCCTGCAAATGCCTTTGAAGAACCAAACGCCCCTTGCAAAGCCTGTAAAACGCCGTTAATGGTGCCGCAGGCAAGGCCCCATCCCTTTCCGTACATTATGCCGAGAAGAACTATAGGCACCATGCTGAAGCAGGTAACTGAACCGCCGTAGGGAAATTCACTGAACTTGAAAAACGACAACACAAATGCCAGTGCAATCATCACCGCGCTGGTAACAAGTCGCATCAATCTGTCGTGATCACTCATTTTCTTTTTTTCTGTTGAATTATTCATAAAAACACTCCTTTTAATTTTATAATTAAATAAGAGCCGGATACGATAAAAACCTAAAAATAGCACCTCAGACAATGTCACCTACTCCGCCCATGGGTTACGTTTTTAATGACAATCGTCGCAGTGCCGTCGCATAAAAAAACGGTGCCTCCAAAAAGCACCGCAAGAATTCTTTTTTCACAGTCATCTGATTATGTATTTCAATAAGCATCTCCGGAAATGTCCTACCAAAACCCATAATAACCGTAAATAATTAAATCTTCCTACGATGGCATTATCCATATCAGGTATTAAGGGTTGAGAACTCGGATGGTCTCTCTCAGCAAAACTGCACCCCTGACTTATTTACGTGGACTATTATAGCACTATCCTACAGACAATGCAACAATTTTTTATGAAGCAGAAGCAAGACTTCCCGTTATCCCTTGAAGATAATCTTCCGTAAGGGCCGGCACAGTAACTTCTGCAGAATATTCCATTTTTAAATTTCCGGCAGGAACACCGTCAACACCGTTTAATTTAAAGAAATCCCTGAAGCTTCCCATAATATCTGAAAGGCCGGGTGAGCTCTGCAGATTTCCGCCGTCACCGATTACAGAAAAAGTATACGGCGCATAACATATCTGGCCGTTTATCACAAGATAATCGTTAACGGGACGCACCTCGCTCATAGAATGAAGTCTTTGACCGTTAATGGAGATTGCCTGTGCATCAGAGGCCTTAAGCTCGTTTACAAGATTCATCAGAAGAGTACTGCCTGTAACTCTCGAAAGCAAAGAGGTGTCCTCTAATTCAATGGTAATTACAATGCCTTCTGCGGTAACCTCAGTAAGGCAGGCATAGGCTCTGAGCTTTTGATTCTCAGACTCCAGAAGCTCAATACGTTCTTCATTGGTGCTGTTCTCAAAGGTACGCACCTTGTCCTCCAGATCTGCTTTATCCTTCTCCAATTGCTTTATCGTGTCGTTAAGCTGAATGATCTTTGCCTGATAATCCTCCAGAGAAAGTTCATTTTTATTGTCTTCCTTCATAGAATCCTTTATCGTTTTGAACTCAAAGGCAATTACCACGCCCAATGCAACACACAGCAAGGTTATAGCCATCGTTCTTATAAATTTTGCGGTCTGAAATTTTCTTTTTACTTTTTTCTCTTCAATCATAAAGAACCTCTCCCACTGATATTATCTGCTGCCCACAAGCATATCAACGTCTCTTTCGTAGTTGCCCACAAACCCCGGCACCATCATATCATTTTGTGCAGAAACATCATATTTAAGCTCTGATAACGTAATCTTTTTATATGCATCGCTTGCAATAAAATTGTTGTACAAAGTATCGTCCGGTCCTATAGCCTTAATGTCAAAGGGAGCAAAAATCTTTCGACCATTTACGGTAATACTTGGCCCTGCGCATATTATATTCGTAGAGAAAACAATTCTCTCTCCGTTAACAGAAATGGCCTGAGCGCCTGACGCTTTAAGCGCTGATACAATATTCATCAGTGTTGAATCATGCACCACCATATAGTCTTCAATTGAACCGTCCACCGAAGCTCCGTCATCAAGCATTATACGAATTCCATTGCCCTTTACAGGAGAAAGCCCCGAGTACAGACTGTATTTTGCATTCAGCGAATCATATCTTTTAACAAGGTTATAGTAGTCCTCACCAAGCAGCGCAAAGGTATCCAGGTATGACGTATATCTCTCGTTAAGGGCGGAAATGTCATTTGCCAACGTCTCTGCATCAGTACTTAATTTTTCATACATTTCTGCATATTCGCGGGTCATTTTATCCCGAGCTTCCCTCTCAGCCTTTTGTTCTGCATATATATCCGAAATCATTGCCGCCGCAAGAATTCCGACAATAAAAACAGCGACTGTCAGTATTGATATTCCCAAAAGATTCTTTTTTGAAATTTTCACTGACAGTCACCTCTTAATTATTAAATATTAAATTATTTTTCTGAATTGATAAATCCTCTTCCCGGTAATTTCGGTGTTGTAATATTCTCGGCAAATACGATATAGCTATCATCAACCAGAATATACAAGTTATCAATATGATAATATCCGTCATCATTAAGGTTCATAACAGACCAGTACATCATCACCGATTCAGGTTTTTCTGAAAGAATATATGTGTTACCTAAAAACTCCAACATATATTTCTCGTCGCCCTCCGCAGATTTTCCTGAAGCAAAGGCTACATAAGGGTCAACACTCAAGTTTTCATTTTTAAGTTTAGGGTAGCAGATTTTCACATCGTCGGAAATCTTCTCTTCTACATACAACGCGCTTGACATAACATTGTAGAAGCCGTCATAGGGATCTTCTGTAGGTGTTTCCGTAGGAGTACTGTCACCGCCGGGAGCAGAAGTGCTGGTGGTGGATGAACTTGGCTTTGTAGATGAGTCAACATTAGGAATTGCAGTGGCATCCTGAACGTTAATTGTAGGAGCTACAGTGGGTTTAACAGAAGGTTTTGACGTTCTCATAGTAGGAGTACCTTCAGGAGTAACCACATAGTCTGGAAGTTTTGTCTCATCTGCGGAAGGCGCGCCGGTTGACGGTGTTCCGCTGCTGGGCTTTGTAGAAGAATCAAGTCCGGGAATAGGCGTTGCATCAATTACCTGAACAGTAGGGCCCATTGTTGCGGGAGTTTTAATATCATCTTTTTTCTTGTCCTTACATGCGCAAAACATCAAAACAACAACCAAAGCGGATACAATAAAAAAGTAAATTTTAGATTTCATACTTTAACCTCTCAATATAGCATTACATATTTAAAGGGAATTGCCTTAACCGACATACACGGCAAACCAATCCCCCCTATAAACAAAACCAATTAATGACTAATCATTTTTCGTAGCACTTCTTTTTAAGAATTTTAGCTTGAAATACAAAACTGCAAGCGATTACAAGAGCAAGTGAAACATAAAATACTCTGTCACTATCACCTGTAGGAGGAACAACCTTGTCCTGCACGATGATTTCAAAAGTAAACTCAAAATCTCCGTAAGTAATGGTAATAGTCTGCTTTCCGGGCTTACTTGAATCAAATCCGCTGCACATATCATCTGTTACAGGAATTTCGATAAATGTTCCATCAGAAAACTCAACTCTTATTATACCACCCTCTGCAGTAAACTCCTCGCCTAATTCATAATCCTTCTTTGAAGGATCTTTAATAAGCTCTGCTCCAACTACCTCAGGCACCTTCACTTCAATCTCATAAGTAAATTCAAAGCCCTCATAAGTAATTGTAATCGTCTGTTTTCCAGGTGTTTCGGGATCATATCCTTCACACATATCATCAGTAACTGGAACTTCAACGAAACTACCGTCAGAATATTCTACTCTGATAACACCGCCGTCAGGCTTGAACGCTTCGCCGGTAAAGTATTCTTTTTTATCAGGCTCTTCAATAAGCTCTGCATCAACTATCACAGGCTCTTTAACTTCAATTTCATAAGTGAATTCAAAGTCCTCATAAGTAATTGTAATAGTCTGCTTTCCGGGAGTCTCGGGATCATATCCTTCACACATATCTTCAGTAACAGGAACGTCAACGTGGCTACCGTCAGAATACTCTACTCTGATTATACCACCCTCAGAGGTAAAGTCCTCACCTTTTTCGTATTCCTTTTTATCAGGTTCTTCAATGAGCTCTGCATCTACAATAACAGGATCTGTAACCGTTATCTCATAAGGAAATTCGTAATCCTCATAACTGATGATAACTGTCTGTTCCCCGGGAGTATCCATATCATAACCTGAACACATATCCTCCGTAACAATTACGTCTTCATAACTTCCGTCTGAATATTCTAATCTGATTATACCGCCTTCAGAAGTAAAATCATCACCGGTAAAATAATCTTTCTTCGTAGGCTCCTTGTAAAGATAAGCATTTACAACCACAGGCTCCACAACGTTAATATCATAATAAAACTCGTAGTCAAGATAATTGATAGTAACGGTCTGTGTGCCGGGTGTACTCATATCGTATCCGGAGCACATATCCTCGGTAACAGGGATATCAATATACGTTCCGTCATAATATTCCACACGAATTATACCTCCCATAGAAGTAAATTCGTTTCCTACAAAATAATCCTTTTTAGTAGGTTCCTGGAAAAGATATGCGTCAGAAACTCCAATATAAATCATACCCTGCGAAAATTCAACAGCAACAGGCTGTGCAGCAGCATTGGACATATTCCAATCATCATCTCCGCCTAATTTAATATCAACGGGATATGCACCGGGCGCAGCGTCCTGAGCCACAGCAAAGGTAAGTGAGAACATCACACCATTATAGGTGGTATCATAAGGTCTTAAAACACCTTCACTGTTCTCAAGATTCTCATTGCCCCACAGAATATAGTCTTCATTAACAAGAGTATATCCGTCAGGAGCAAAAGTCCCATTGAAATTAACGTTTTGGAGTACGAAGGTATCGTGATCATAATCAATTTCAAGCAAATATGATGAAATACCAACGTTGTTTGAAATAGAGACGTCAACAGTAACTACAGAGCCTGCCTCTGTATACTCTTCAGAGCCGGAAATAAAAACACTTGAATCAGCCGAAACAAACAAACTTTGTAACAAGATGAATACAACCAATGTAAAGACAGCAAATATCTTTTTCTTAGACATCAGGTTGTCAAGCCCCCTTTCCTCTCAATGTAAATCATAAATCCCTAAATAATGCTTTTTAAAATTATAGCATAATTAACTTATGAATAGGAGTTATTTGATATAATTCATAAGTTAAGTATGACATAATTAATTAATAATTATGTTATTAATATTCTAACCGCCGCAGATAATTTTCGTATCTGCGGCGGCAGAACACTAATTAGTTATTTTATAACAAATCTTTTAAAGTAATGTTATTACTTTCTGATAGAGATGTTACGTACCTGAACAAAGTCAGTAGCTGTGAGGAGACCGCGTCCGTTGTTAGCGTAAGCAGTATCTGCACCTGTAAGGTCGAGGAGTTCGAGCTCAGCCTCAGTAATTGTGAGAGCTCTACCTACTACCTTACCTACTCTGTCAAGGTCAACTACAACGTACTCTACGTCATCAGAACCACCCTGGTAAGTTACTGAAACGCTTCTTGCCTCAGCTGTTACATTGTCAGCAAGAGTTGTGCTTGCTGTACCAACAGTAACGTCAGCAGCGTCAACAGTTACAGTACCGAGACCACTTGCCTCACTGTAAGTAGCAGTGATGATTGCGGAGTGGTTAGAAAGTGCGAATGTAGCGCCTTCCTCGTAGTATCTGAGAGTAGACTCAATTGTAATTGTAGGAATTACGAAGTATACGTCAACAGTTGTAGAGATCTCTGTACCATTGATAGTAACAGTTACCTTCTGAACATCTGTGTCAGTATTGTCGAGGTTCTCAATACCGTCAGCTACGATTGTACCTGTTCCGATACCGGAAGTTACAACGTTTGTCTGATCGGGTACAGAGTCAGACTCGTAAGTGATGGTGTACTCTGTATCGCCCCATGCGAACTGGTCGCCGTAAGGGAAGTAGAGAGGACCTTCAACTGTAATTGACTCAGGAGCAGAGTCGATAGCGATATTTACATAGTAAACATCAGTTACAGTTTCCTTACCAGCAGGGCACTTGCTCTGTGTGTAAGTAAGAGTAACGTTAGCTGTACCAGCAGTGAAGCTATCGTTTACTACTGTAGAAAGATCATCAGTTACGTCTGCGTAAGCGATCTCAGAAGTTGTTCCGTCATTGTATGTGATAGTGATAACAGCGTTAGGAAGAGCAGCCTGAACTTCAGCAATCTTCTCAGCAGTTGTCATAGTATCAAGAACTTCTACTACGAAATCATTGCCGTTAGCATCCTTAATAGTAACTTCTACAACGTAAGCTGTAACGAGTACAGAACCATTCTGTGTCTCACCGTCAACCTGGTTAGCTGTGTCGTTAGAAGCATCAACTTCAGAAAGAACAACATCGAACTCGCCGGAAGCAGCAGTGATAGTAGAGATGTTAAGTGTAGCGATTACGCCGTTGTCGGAGTAACCAGCACCTGCATCGAGGTAGTACAAGTTAACGAGGAGTGAACCATCCTCAAGAACAATTGCAGTGTAAGAAGCGCCTGCAGGAATGTTTGTAAGAGTGATTTCGTCCCAAGCTGTTACAGAGCCGAAGCCGAGGTCAGCAAGACCATCTTCGAGATCAACGATGAAGTTGATAGCAGAAAGCTTCTCTGTGTTGTTAGAAACTGTGATGTCGATAGTTACATCAGTATCGCCCTGGTAAACGAGATCCTGATTTGTGTAACCAACTTTGTTAGCAGAGATAAGGATACCCTGAACCTCTGTGAATGTAGCTGTAACTTCAGCGTCGCCCTCTACAGTAAATGTAGAACCAGTGATCTGAACGCCGTTTACAAAGATTGCAGCAGTCTTGAAACCGCTTGCAGCAGTAGCAGTAACAGTAACAGTCGCACCTGCAACAGCAGTAGCCTTGTCAACTGTAACAGTACCGTTCTCTACATCACCAACTGTGATGTTGTACTGGATAGCTGTGAATGTAGCTGTAACAACTGCATTCTCAGTAAGTGTGAATGTGTTGCCGTTGATAGCAACGCCGTTTACATAAATCTTATCAAGTGCATAGTGTGCATTAGGAGTAGCAGTAACTGTGATAGTTGTGCCTTCCTCAGCAGAGTTAGCGCTTACTTCAACATTACCATTCTGAACTGCACCTACAGATACAGTGTATACTGAAGGAGGAATAAGATCGAATGTAGCTGTAACTTCGTGTGCACCTGTAACAGTGAATGTGTTACCGGAGATAGCCTGGCCATCAACGAGGATAGTGTTGAGCATATAGCCCTCGTTAGGAGTAGCTGTAACAGTAACAGTCTCACCAGCCTCAGCAGAAGCCTTATCTACAGTAACAGTACCGTTCTCTACTGTACCAACTGTGATGTCGTACTTCTCAGGCTCTACAACAACGTCACCAAGAACTGTGATCTTAGCTTCGATAACGTCGGGCCATACTTCTTCCATATTCACGTCACCGATCATCATCTTCTCAACAGTAATCGGAATGACTGTGCCAGCAGGAACGTCAGCATTGATAGTATAGTCGATAGTCAAAGCACGACCGTTAATATCAACAGCACCTGTAAGGTCAAGAGGACAAGCTCTGAACTCATCGGAGCAGTTTGTTGTTCCGGCATCTTCCATCTTTGTCAAAGAGTCAAATGCAAATGCAGTGAAGTTACCGTATGACTTATCGGGAACAAGTGCGATATCGAAGCAGCAAGGACCAACTTCAATGTTATAACAGTCAACAGTGATTGTTACTGTCTCGCCGGGATAAGCTGAACCGCCGGTAAATACAACTGTAGGATTTGTGTAAGAAGGAGTATCAGTAGAACCGCTGTCATCTCCTGCTACAGTAATCAAGATAGGAGAATTAACTGTAGGATATGTTTCGTTCATATCTGCATCGCCTACCATCATCTTCTCTACGTCGATCTTGATAACTGTTCCGGGAGCAACTGTATCAGCGATTGTATAATCAATCGTCATACACTCACCGTTAATATCAACAGCCATTGACAAATCGAGAGGACAAGCTCTGAACTCATCGGAGCAGTTTGTTGTTCCGGCATCTTCCATTTTTGTCAAAGTGCCAAAAGTGTAAGATGTAAATGATCCCTGAGTTTTGTCCTGAGGAACGAGAGCGATGTCAAAGCAGCAAAGGCCAGTAACAACGCCTTCTGCAGTAACTGTGATAGTCACTGTCTCACCGGGGGCACCGGTAGGATTGCTGAATGTAATAGTTCCGTCAGCTGCCTGTGATGTCATAGGAATCACGCAGCAGGAAAGTACAACAGCAACTGCGAGCACGAGGCTCAGCAATTTTTTTGTGATTTTCATTTTCCTTTCACCTCATAATAAAAATTTATTTAATTAAAATAATTAAATCAAAATCAATATGTTCCGTTAGGGAACTGCATGGTATCAGGATTAGCT
>JAGAKK010000075.1 GCA_017625675.1 Clostridia bacterium
CAACTTTTTTTTCGTCAATGAGAGGGTGTCTGCCCTTTTTTATATTTATAATTCCGTCGTGGTTAAGCTCCGGTACAGAAGCGTTCATTTTCCGTGAAAGCTTCCCCTTGGCAAATGCAAAGTCAAGGTCAATAATGGTTTTATAATTCGTTGATATACCATCAGCAAATTCGCTGACAAGCGAGGAAAGCTCCATAAGGATTCGCTCAATCTCATCCTTTTCCTGAGAATGGAGTTCACGGAGCTTGTTATTTATCTCAACTGCCGCCATAGGCTCAACGAAAAGGGTTGCACCGCTTGCCGAGCTGTCGTGTACGACACCGGGTACCTGCCCCTTGTGCTCGCTCTTGACGGGGATAACATATCTGTCACCACGCATTGATACAATCGGCTCCTGCAAAAGGTTTGCATAGGAGGGCGAATGTACCATATCGTTTAAAACATCACGGATTTTGGAGTGAAGAGAGCGCATTTTTCTGCGGATTGCAAGAAGCTCCCCCGATGCATCATCAGCCATTTCTTCATCACTTAAAACAGCGGAGAAGATGGCATTTTCCAGCTTTTTATTCTCTGTCAACAGGGAAAAAAGATTGTTCAAGGTGGGGAAAAGCTCGCTGTAACCGTCCTCCTCAAAATATCTGATAAGACCTCTCGCCATACGAAGAGTATGCGCAACAGAAAGAAGCTCACTCATAGAAAGAGTTCCTCCTGCGGCACTCCTTTTTGCAGCACCCAGGACATTTCTGACAGGACTTATAGGCGGAGTGCCTTTCTTGATGATAAGGCTCTCCGCCTCACTGGTATAGGAAAGACGTTCTCTTGCCTCATAGATGTTTTCCACAGGCAACAATGCGCCACAGAGCTCTCGCGTCTGGGCGCATACTGCCATATCCTGAAGCATTTCTCGTATTGAATTAAATTCAAGAACTCTTAATGTTCTTTCAAGCATGGGGATCATTCCTTCTTGCGGGGTTTGTTAAGGGGTTTCCCCTTAACGGTAAAATTCGTCGAAAACGGGGGCGTGTACCTCGTTTTCGACACCTTGCAAGGGCTACCGCGGTGAGCGGTGCGCGAGCGAAAGCCCTTTTCTCGCAAGAGAATGTTTCCTCTGGAAAACTTCTCTTGCGAAAGGATGACAGTGTCATCCGAGTCTTATGTGCTGCGGCAGTCCATTCACTGTAAGCTGTGAAAGCTCACCCTCAATAAGAGGACGGACATACTCGATAAATTCTTCTGTTACGTTATCTCCGTTTTCGTTAATCATACTCTGGGGAACTTCCTTGGCAAGGTTTGCAACCTCTCTTACATCGTGGGTATCTGTTACGCAAATATAGGGATTGTTGGAAACTCTCTTAAGGAGTGCCATCTTTCCGCTTTCGCCGTTTGCTGCAGCCTTAACTGCCGCCTGTCCTACTGCAAAAGACTCGGAAATATCTGTTGCGGATGCAATATGTGATGCACAACGCTGAAGTGTGGAAAGCTCAACTGCACGTGTTTTGATTCCCAGGTCATTCTTGAGCATTGTTGCAATAGTAGCTGCTGTACCTGTCAACATTGTGTGGCCGAATGCATCAGTACCCTTTTCACTGCCGAGTTCGCAAACGTATTTGCCCTCTTTTGTTCTTACCCCCTCGGAAACGGTGATAACAAGAGACTTGCTACCCTCTTCCATAAGCTGGGCAACACGGTTTTTCACATATTCGTAGTCAAAAGGAACTTCGGGAAGAAGAATCATTGCAGCACCTTCACAGTCGTCACCCTTTGCAAGTGCACTTGCACCTGTAAGCCAGCCTGCATCTCTTCCCATGATTTCCACGATTGTTACGCTCTTAAGATCGTAAACAAGGCTGTCACGGACAAGCTCCTTGGTAACTGTTGCAACAAATTTTGCTGCACTGCCGAAACCGGGAGTATGGTCTGTTACAACAAGGTCGTTGTCAATAGTCTTGGGAACACCCATAAACTTAATATCTGTTTTCTTGTATTCGTCATTGTATATGCTGAGCTTCTTAACAGTATCCATCGAATCGTTTCCGCCGATGTAGAAAAATCCCTTGATGTTGTGCTTTTCAAAAATTTCAAAAAGCTTTTCATAAATTTCGTTTCCCTGCTGAGGTTCGGGAAGCTTGAATCGGCAAGAGCCAAGATAGGAAGATGGAGTTCTCTTTAAGAGCTCCACATCTCTATCGGTTTTAAGGTTATCGCACATATCTATGAAGTTTTCCTTCAAAAGTCCTTCAACACCGCCGAGCATACCGTAAACCTTACCCTCGGCAAGCTCCTTTCCTGCAGAGAATACACCTGCAAGTGTTGCATTAATTGCAGCAGTAGGGCCACCTGACTGCCCAATTACAATATTACCTTTGATTTTCATTTATAAACATCCTTTCAATATTAGTTGCGTCCGAAAAAGCGTTTTTCAAAATCCAGAACTCGTTTTTCCAGCGCTTCAACAATGGGTTTCATTTCCTTGTTTCCGCTGATATATTCGGTTATTGCATTACCCGATGCTTCACAAAGGTCATTGTGCATGGGGAAATAATGCTCCGCAAGGAATCTCGCATATCTTACAAGACGGAATGTACCGTAAAGTCTTACGGGTGTATTTTCCTGATGTTCCGCCGCAACGCTGTAGCCGTTTAATACTGCGCCCTTTATATCGTCACCGTCTGCAAAAACATAGGTTGATGAACTGTCAAAATATTTGAAAAGTACTGTATGCCCATCGGTAGAGCCGACTACGGGGATGGTTTTTCCCTCTGCACGAAGCTCGCTCCAAAGAGCCACCTGAAGATTGTTTTTCGCCTCACTGGGACCGCCTACAACCTCGAACGCATCGCAAAGTCCGTTTCTGAGGATTGCCATACTCATCTTAGGCCCAACATGGTAGCGGTGTGCAATCGCCCAGTAGGGATGGGGGAATATTACAAGACCACCGTATTTTTTCGCTTCACGGTAACACCATACACGGTAGAGGTATTCTTTCTTGTCAACACCCTCGGGAATTTCCACTTCACTTTCAAGAGCCATTGCTTCCTTATCAACCACATCAGGCTCGCTGAGAAATCTTTCGTTTACACTTTTGCTGCTTTCAATGTTTACAAGGTGGATATTTCCCACATATGTGTTATGGATTTCTTCGCCCACAAGAACTTTAAAATCTGTTTCAAAATCGAAAGCCTCTCTTGCCGCCTTACCGCCGTCATAAAGAAAATGGTCGGTAACTGCAATAAAGTCAAGACCGGCTGCACGATTGCGTGCTGCCGCCATAACAGGAGATTCTCTGCCGTCAGACACATTTGTGTGAAGATGGAGATTTCCGCGGAGAACTCTCTTGTTGTAAAGGTCGGGGTAAAGAGAATAAATGTAGAGAACTACACCGTCCTTGGGCGGCTTTTTAATGCCCTGCCATATAGGAGTGGGAATTTTTGCAATGAGAGGATTCTCGTGCTTTTCATACTCCTGTGTACTGATTTTAATACCCCAACGCTGTTCGTCGGAGAAGAAATATTTAATTTTTATAACGCCGTTTTGCGGGCGTACGGAAAATGTCTTTCTGCTCAGTTCATAGCCGCGGAGAGTAAGTTTGTCATCAATGGGGACATCGCTTTCCTCCGAGGGGATAAACTGAATGTCATATGTAATGTCGTCATAAAAAAGAATTCGTCCGTCAATTGCACGGATGGTTATTTCACTCTCCTCATTTGCAGGAACAATAGAGGGAAAAACCTGAAAATTTCTTTGTTCTTCAATAAGCATAAGTGGCACTCCTTTTTAAAGTGAATTTTTGTAAATAAGCGCTGCACCGATAATCCCTGCATCGCCGCCGATTTTAGAAATTTCAATTTTCGGCTTTGTAAGTCTTTCGGAACAGAATGCGTTTTTATTAACATAATCAATAATGGGAAGAAGGATTGTATCTCCCTCTTTGGAAATAGCACCACCGATTATGATCTGATCGGGCTGGAATATATTTACCATATCAACTACACCTATGGCAATTTCCTCAATCCACATATCACGGATTCTTTCAGCATCCTTGTCCCCTTTGCGGGCAAGTTCGAAAACCGTTCTTCCGGAAATTTCCTCATCGGGAGAAAGAGTTTTTATTTCATCACGGTGCTCCTTTGTTGTTTCAATAAGTCCCGTTACGGATGCGTAGGTTTCCCAACAACCTTTTCTTCCGCAACCGCACTGTCTGCCGTTTGTGTGGGTTACTATATGGCCAAGTTCTCCGGCAGCACCATTAGTGCCCAGATACAGTCTGCCGTTTATTATAATTCCACCGCCGACGCCTGTGCCAAGGGTAATGAAAATAAAGTTTTTGGTGCTTTCCGCTTTATAAAACTCACCAAGAGCCGCACAGTTGGCGTCATTTTCCACCAGAACAGGAATATCTCCAAATTCTTTTTGCAAAAACTCACGAGCCGAAATATCGGAAAATCCGATATTGGTTGCTTCCAATAGAATTCCCCTGTCACGGTCCACAACACCGGGATTGCCGATACCTATAGCCTTTATCTCAGTTTTTTGTATTCCCGCTTCCTCAATTGCCTTGTTTATACCTTCAAGCATGGCATTAAGGAAGGCTTCATTATCGTTTTTCGGAGTCGGAACGGCATATTTTGCAAGAATGTCGCCATTTTCATTGACAACGCCTGCTTTTATACTCATTCCACCGATGTCAATACCTATGTACATAGTATTTCTCCTTTTTTATACGCTTATAATATTTTAATATATTTAATATAAAGTGTCAATAGTATCTGTCAAAGCTTTTCCCAGGACTTCGGCACATATATATTGTTGAATGTATAAATGGCAAAACGGTCGCTCATTCCTGCAATATAGTCGCAGACTGCCGTTTCAACGCCCTCTTTCCAAGCAATTTCCTGCAGATGAAGTGGCATTGCACCGGGATTTTCCGTATAATATTCATAAATACCTTTTATTATTCCGAAAACTTTCTTTTCTTCCTCTTTAGCCTTGGAGCCTACATAAACAAAGTCAAACATATAATTACGAAGCCTTGTCATAGCCTCCTCAACCTCGGCACTCATAAGGATTGCTCTTTTGCCATAGGAGTTTCTCACCACATCACAAATGAGGGTATTTATTCTCTCTGCATTAGTTTCACCAAGTACATCAACAATTATTTTGGGAATATCCTTTTCATTTATGATTCCACCACGGCAGGCATCATCTATATCGTGGTTTATATAGGCAATTCTGTCGGCAATCTGCAGAATTGCGCCCTCCAGAGTACCCGGATTTCCGTCTCCGGGGTGATTGAGGATTCCGTCTCTTACCTCCCATGTCAGATTAAGATTCTCCAGAACATCCACAGTACGCAGACTCTGTTTACTGTGCCAGAACCCATCGGAACAAAGTTCATTTAATGCCGCTTCTCCCGCATGGCCGAAAGGCGTATGTCCCAAATCGTGTCCCAATGCCATTGCCTCTACAAGGTCTTCGTTAAGACGGAGACTCCTGGCAATGGTTCTCGCAATCTGTGAAACCTCCAGTGTGTGGGTAAGGCGTGTTCTGTAGTGGTCACCCTCTGGAGTAATAAACACCTGAGTCTTATGCTTCAGTCTGCGAAACGCCTTGGAATGAATTATCTTGTCACGGTCACGCTGAAACTCTGTCCTCATGTCGCAGAGAGGTGCTTTTTCGGCTCTTCCCTTTGTTTTTTCGGAAAGGGTGGCAAATGGCGAAAGAGTTTCACGCTCGATTTTTTCTGTTTGTTCACGAATTGTCATAGTAATTACTCCTTTCAGTCAAGATATACTGCTTTTTCAAACCGTTCTCCCGAGGCGCTGTAACCACCGTCAAAACGGGAATTTTTCATAAATACTGCCGTAATTTTATTAACGGGATCTACCCAGAAATGGGAGCCGTAAGCTCCGCTCCAACCAAAACTGCCCTTGGGAAGGTGGGGGTGTCCGTCTTTTGTTATAACTCTTACCCCCAATCCCCACTGAGTGTGTCCGGGCATAACCTCTTCGGGAGCAAACCCTGTGGATAAAAGCTTTATTGCTTTTTCGGACAAGATAGTTTTATCTCCTGCCTTACCGCTAAGGAGCATCATGCTGAATTTCATATAATCCGTAAGTGATGAGATAAGACCTGCACCTGCCACCATATGAGTAGCAGGAATGTTTTCAAACACACAGTTGGGCGGAAGTTGACTTTCTTTGCTTTCCCCATCCGCTTTTTCGTGGAGGGCAATTATTCTTTTCCATTGGTTTTCTGTTGGTATATATGTAGTGTCTTTCATACCGCAGGGGATGAAAATTTCTTCCTGCAGAAATTCTTCAAAATTCTTTCCTGTTAATTTCTGAATAATAAGTGCAACTGCATCGAAAGATGCATATGCTGTGTACGCCTGCCTTGAAAGTGGCTCAAAATCAAGCCCCTCACGAAGAAAATAAGAAACGGTGTTTTCCATCGAGGCAAGGTCATCTTCCGTCATACGAGGCATTTTTTCGCCAACGGCAGTGCCGAAGCCGTTAACATGGGCAAGCATATCGGAAATCACAAGTTCGTGCTCGGGTTTTCCCAGGTCGTTGCCGTCTTTATCAATGATATGTATGTTTTCAAATTCGGGAATATATTTTTTCACAGGGTCGGAAAGGGAAAGTAGCCCCCTGTCAACCATGATAAGCGTTGCCACAGTTGTTACGGGCTTTGTCATAGAGCAGATGCGGTAAAGCGTGTCTGCCGAAACCTTTTCCTCTTTCGTTGAATCAGTATATCCGTAATATCTTTCAATAACGGTTTCACCGTTTTGTGTTACCGCATACGCCGAGCCGAAAACATTGTTTTCATCAAGGTCGTATTGTGCGATAGTATCAATCTTTTTTTGTAGTAGTTCCTTGTTCATAATAATACCTCCCTATCCTCTGCTTACAAGCCTTGCATACTCCGTTGGAGTCATTCCCGCTATTTTCTTAAAATGCCTTGAAAAATAGCTTTCCGAACTGAAACCAAGCGTCAGTG
>JAGAKK010000076.1 GCA_017625675.1 Clostridia bacterium
TCATTGAACCGAGCGCCACAACCTCTACACTCTTTGTCATCCTTATAAACAGCGTGCCCGCATTCAGAACAGTAGCCGATAGCCTCCGGCACTGTCACGCCTTCAATAACCGCCTTCTTCCTGCGCGTTTTGCGCTTCGGTTTGTCAGGGGTTACAGCTTCAGAAATTGCCTCCTGCATATCCTCGGCGGTAATGCCGTCAGAATTGAACGCAGAATCAAAATCCGGCACCATTTCAGGGTTATTTTCTTCTGTCATGTTTCTTACCTAGTTATACTATATATTGGTCTCGGAATACCTTATAATTTTCGTGTAGCCGAAACCACCGACAGGTATATATACGACGCGGTCTAATATATAATATGCCGGAAGGCACAAAGGAGAAAAAACACGATGTATAAACGCCCTTACGTACAGATTAGAGGATTCGCAGATGAAGTAAACAAGAAGTATTGGTTAGAAACCACCTATGTAGAAGGTTGGGAAAAGCCTGAGGTTGAACGTATGGAATGCAATACACTTAAAGACCTTCATGTAAGAATTAAGCGCTGTATTTCATACGCAAAAAGACACACTTATGATTATGATGTAAATCTCATAATCCTTTAAATTTTCCACACTTTACACACCTCAAGCCTTGCGAGGCTTGAGGGTAAAGTATAGGAGAACTCAAAATGAGAATCTTAAAAGACATCAACGAGGAAGGAAACTTTGTCCTTTCCATTCAGGCAAACGCAAAGAGCGAGATTAAGGTTATCGGAATTTTCGACAGCCTTTCAAACATGAACGCACACTATGAAACCGTAAAGGTAACTCTTAAGGCACTGAATAAGAAAGTTGTTTGTGTGGATAATATTTAAAACCACACTTTTAAAGGAGGTAATAAGCTATGTTTAAGTCTGAAAATGGTATGTCTTTCTTAGAGGAAGGCGACGTGTTCACGGTTGATTATTATAAATCTTCACCGAGTAAGAATTACCCTGATAGAATGATTGGAAAGATTCTTACCACCGAAGGCGAAGAAATTTTCACGTCTGCCGCTAAGATTGTGAAAGTTCTTGACGAACTTACTAAAGATGACGATATCAGCGACCTCAGCAAGTACGCCTTAGAGGTTGTAAAAGCCGGAGAATTTAACGGGCGCGCTATCCTTTCCCTGAAATCTGATAACCCGCTGATTCAAAAGAAGATTAAGAGAATCTTATTCTAAAGGAGGCTTCAAACGTGGCACTTAATCAGACAGTTGTTAAGGCTCGCCGCGTTGGCTCTAGCATTGTGCTCTCTTGCCCCTACGCTGAAGAAGGACGCGCCTATAATATCTCGCGTACTTCTTCAGGTATTATCATTTTCCACCCCGTAAGGACTATAGAGGAAACGCGCCAGAGTAACGCAGAGCGTAAAAACATGACCTTAGGAGAATTTAGCGAATGAAAATCTTAATCGTTGCCGATAAAACCGGCTCTGCAAAGGTAAAGCCATTTGTTGAAGGTAACCACGCAGGAGAAGCGTTCTGGATTGGTGGCAAAAAGTTCAGAGTCACCGCCGATAACCGCGTTAAACTCGGTAAGAAGTTTATGGAAAAGAACGGGTTTTTACGCGCTGACGGCA
>JAGAKK010000077.1 GCA_017625675.1 Clostridia bacterium
CTGACTCACGTTTTTTAATAAATTTTGAGTCAGGGACCTGCCCCCTGACTCATTTTATGCACAAAAATCCCTCGGCGGAAACTTCCGCCGAGGGGCACCATCAAAAACGTTATTGATTATTTTTCTTCTTTTAACTTTCCTATCAATGCAAATGCACCGAAGCAGACAAGGTTTGCAATTATCACGCAAGGACCTGTTTGCAAGGACAAGCGTGTTGCCGCCGCAAACCCTATCCAGTAGCAGACTACCGAAACTACCGCAGCGCATATCGTTACACTTTTAAAGCTCTTGCAAAGTCGCATTGCCGTAAGGGCCGGGAAAATTATTACCGCCGAAATCATCAACGCACCCATAAGCTTCATTCCCAAAACAATGGTTATTGCGGTAAAAAGGGATATCATAAGCTTGCAAAGACCTGTTTTGATGCCTGTTGCCTTGCCGAAATTCTCGTCAAAGGTCATCATAAAAATTCTGTTGTACAATATTATGAACATTGCCAGCACCAGAACCGAAAGCAGGATGCTCAGGATAAGATCCTTTTCAGAGATGGTAATTATAGATGCCGATCCGAAAAGACTGTTGCAGATATCCGCCGTCATTCCCGTGGTCTTGTCGTATGCAATTACACCAATTGCCACAGCGCCCGTTGACATCATAGCAATTGCCGCATCGCCCTTTATCTTGCTGTTCTCACTTATTTTCAGGAGCAGCACCGCCGCAACGATTACAAAAGGTATTGAAAACTCAAGGGACATCTCGGTGCTGACACCAAGGGCCGCCGCAATTCCCGCAATTCCGAAACCAATGTGGGAAAGGCCGTCACCTATCATTGAATATCTTTTAAGCACCAAGGGCACGCCCAAAAGCGCCGCGCAAAGGGACACCAACGTTCCCACCACCAAAGCCTTAACGATAATTTCCAATACAAAAGGGCTTGCCAATATTTCCGCAAACGTCATAAACCGTCGCCCCCTTCCGGCAGAAACGCCTTCAAAGAGCCTTTTTTGAACTCTTCAACAGTTCCGTAAACAGACTCGTTTCCTTTTACGTAAAGCACGTGGCTGGCCGCCGTCAATACGTGCTGTATGTCGTGGGACACCATTATTACCGCCAGACCATCCTCTCTGTTAAGCTTTTCAATAAGCTCGTAAAATTCCTTTGTCACAAAAGGGTCAAGACCTGCAGTCGGCTCATCCAGAAGAATTGCCCTTTTCGCCGCGCAAAGCGCCCTTGCCAGAAGTACCCTCTGTTGTTGGCCTCCCGACAACTCTCTGTAGCAATGATTTTTAAGCTCTGAAATTTTAAGCCTCTCCATATTTTTTTCCGCCAAGGCTTTCTGTTCCTTTGTGTAAAAAGGCTTGAAACCATCTCTGTCACGGCATCCTGACAGCACAACTTCTTTTACAGCCGCAGGAAAATCCTTTTGCACCACGGTCTGCTGTGGAAGATACCCGATTTCATTCTGCTTGAGGCCGCCGCCAAAGCTTATCTTTCCTTCACAGGGCTTCTTGAGTCCTAAAATGCCCTTAACAAGGGTACTTTTTCCGGAACCGTTCTCACCGATAATGCACAGAAAATCCCCTTCATTAACGGCAAAATTTAAATTTTCCGTAACAATTACACCATCATAGGCAAAGGCGGCATTTTCACATTTTATAATATCACTCATAAAGCGCCTCCCTGAGATTTTCAAGATTTTGTTTCATAAGGGAAAGATACCCCTCACCTTCCTCAAGCTCCTCCGCTGTCACGTTGTGGCAAGAATGAAGCAAAAGCCTTTTTGCGCCGGTTGCGTTACAAATGGCATCGGCAGTCTTTCCGTTAGAAAATTCAATTGCAAACACCACCGGCAAATTACTGTTTTTAACTTCTGTCACCAAGTCATTTACCACCGACAAGGTAGGCTCTGAGGAGGAAGAGCAGCCTTTGAAAGCCGCAAGATAATCAAGTCCGTATTCTTTTGCAAAATACAAAAAAGGAAACCGGTCGCCGATCACAATCTTTTTTCTCGGCGCATTGCCTATCATTTCTTCAAAATCATCGCTGAGCGCATCAAGCTCGCCGCAATACTTTTCGGCATTCGCTATATATGTCTCTGCATTCTCTTTATCAACGTCTGACATTGCCGTCGCAATCTCATTAACGATAATTTTCGCGTTTTCAGGAGAAGTCCACACGTGGTCGTCAACCTCGCTGTCATGACCGTGCTCGTGCTCCTCATGGTCGTGTTCACTTTCAGCGCACAAAAGCTCCACCATATCCGTAAGGTAAAGCACTTTTTTCTTGCTCATATCAACAGATGGCAATATCTCCTCATCCACCCAGGCGTCCGTTTCTCCGCCGACACATATCAGAAGATCACACTGCTCGATTTTAAGCATATCCTCTGTAGAAGGCATAAACGTATGACTCTCCGCACCGGGCTTTATCAGCAAGGAAACCTCTGCATTGCTGTCGGGATCGTTAATTATTTCTTCGCCCAGAATCTCTCTGACAAAATCATATTGGGGAAAAATCGTGGTAACAATCTTCAATTTTCCGTCATTTTCCGCAGATACTCCGCCGGTACACCCTGACAGCAAAAGCGAAAATAACAACACCAGCACCATCACCACGCTTACAACGCACTTGCAAGCAGAACATTTACATCCTTTTCTATGGTGTCTGCTCTCTCCGCTGCGGCAATCCTGACAAATTCCGTATATCATTGAATTTTTCACGCCAATACTGAATCCGTGCTCCGCCTCAATATGCTTTTTTACTTTTTCAAGCTCATGGCATTCCATGTGTATAATTTTGCCGCAATCAGCGCATTTCAGGTGAAAATGGTGCTCACAGGCCTCATTCTGCTCCACGAACTGGTAAACAAAAGAACTCATCCCTTCTGTCTCAAAACGTCTCAGAACGCCTTCCTGATGAAGCTTTGACACCATCCTGTAAACACTGCTCTTACCCACACCGGGAAGCTCTTCGGCAATTTCATCCACGCTGAAATGTCTGTCTTTATTTTCGGTCATAAACTCTATCAACCGTTTTTTTCCGGCTGTCATATAAACGTTCCTTGCCATACTCCCCTCCCGATAATGATAATCTTTTTTTGTGCCAAAGTTTAGCAGCTGAATTTGAGAAAAATTCTCACATTGATGAATTATACAGGTCCTTTTATATTTTGTCAAGAGGGGTGCCCTGGGAATGATTATGTCTGATTTTTAAGAAAGCAAACGTCACAGCAACCTTCTATCACAAACTGAATATGTTTATTACCAATTCCTCCGTCAAATAAAATTCTGCTGGCAAAAGCACTGTAATAAACCATAAACAACTGAAAAGAATGTTTTTTTACCATTTCTTCAAAATCATGATATACAATATCTTTTTGTCCTGCTGAAAAATCGGTTATTTCAACCATATTCTCCACAGGAAGAAATGCAACGGCCTTTATTTTAACAATCATTTTTATCGGTTTTGTAAGTTGTGTTTCCTTTCCGTTACCATCAAGATAATACAATCCTTTATCGAAAAGTAATTCAAAACCATCTTCATTTTTCTCTATATATGTTATTTCCGTATCATGAAACCCAAATTGAAATATTTTATTAAATAATTCAGTCATATATCTTATACTTCTTCCCCCTATCTGAAATACTTATCTGACACAAAAATCGGGCAATCCGATTTTGAAACCGAACTGCCCGAAATAAGGATCAAATATTAAGTAATAAAGAATTACTTAAGCTCAACCTCAGCGCCAGCCTCTTTAAGCTTAGCAGCGAGAGCCTCAGCGTCCTCTTTAGCGATGTTCTCTTTAACGTTTGCGGGGCAAGCGTCAACGAGCTTCTTAGCATCCATAAGAGCAAGACCTGCAGCGTCCTTAACAACCTTGATAACGTTCATCTTGTTTGCACCAGCGCTCTTAAGAACAACTGTGAACTCAGTCTGCTCAGCAGCAGCAGGAGCTGCGCCACCATCAGCGGGAGCTGCAACAGCAACTGCAGCAGCAGCTGTAACACCGTACTTCTCTTCAATAGCCTTAACGAGATCGTAAAGCTCTAAAACTGTCATACTATCAATAGTATCAATAATCTGTTGAATCTTCTCAGACATTTTAATTTCCTCCAATTAATTAATTTTTAAAATTTAAATAGTTTTTTATATTATATTTTGGTCGTATATTAACAACCTGTCTAACGACGTTTTTTACAGCGGCATCAAATTAAGCCTGCTGCTCCTTCTGCTCTGCAACAGCCTTAACTGCAACAGCAAAGCCACGGATATTTCCGGTAAGAGCGCTGAGCAACATAGACAACAAAGCTTCCTTGTCCGGAACTTTTGCAAGTCTCTCTACTCCTGCAGCGTCGAGAACCTCTCCGTCACAGTAACCACCCTTAATTTCGAGATTTTTGAACTCCTTCGCATACTTAGCAAGAACCTTCGCAGCAGCTGTATAACTTTCGCTTGAAGTAGCAATAGCTGTAGGTCCCTTAAAGCAAGCTGTAAGTCCCTCCATAGCTGTACCCTCAACGGCCTTAGTAGCAAGAGTATTCTTTCTTACCTTGTACTGTACGCCCTCTTTTCTGAGTGCAACACGGAGCTGTGTATCCTCCTCAACAGTAAGACCTCTTGCATCAACTACAACAGTTCCCAATGAAGACTCAAATACTTCCTTAATAGCAGCAACCTCTGCTTTCTTAGCTTCCAAAATCTTTTTACTTGGCATTCCACGAACACCTCCTTCCGCTTTATGAAACCGTCACTCTGAATTTCACAAAGGATTTCAGAGCAACAAAAAATCCTTCGGCACACATAGACACACCGAAGGAACACATTCAAATTAATATTTGAAACTTATTCACACCTCGGTTGGTCTTACATCGCAGAACTAATATCTGTGACAGCCGACTGTCTATGGTATAAAACAACTTTCTCAGTATACACGAAACAAATTATAATTTCAAGTACCTGAATAAAAATTATTTAATTTTATTAAACCGAAGCCGAAATCATCTGACTCGGCTTCGATTTAAAGCCGTAAATTAAACTTTAGCAGCGTTGATCTTGATGCCGGGGCCCATTGTGCTGGTTACAACGGCACTCTTGATGTACTGACCCTTAGCTGCGGCAGGCTTAGCCTTGAGAACTGCATCATAGATTGCATTGAAGTTCTCCTCAAGCTTCTCTTTTCCGAAAGAAGCCTTGCCGATGGGGCAGTGGATGATGTTGGTCTTATCGAGTCTGTACTCGATCTTACCTGCTTTGATCTCAGAGATAGCTTTCTTAACATCCATAGTAACTGTGCCTGACTTAGGGTTAGGCATGAGTCCCTTAGGACCGAGAACCTTACCGATACGTCCTACAACACCCATCATGTCAGGTGTAGCAACAACGATATCGAAATCAAACCAGTTCTCACCCTGGATTTTTGCTACCATATCTTCAGCGCCTACGAAATCAGCGCCTGCTGCTTCTGCTTCTGCAGCCTTATCTCCTTTTGCGAAAACCAATACACGCTTTGTCTTACCGGTACCGTTCGGAAGTACAACCGAACCTCTTACCTGCTGGTCAGCCTGTCTTGAGTCAACGCCTAAGCGCAAGTGAAGCTCGATTGTTTCGTCAAACTTAGCCTTAGCTGTAGAAACAACCAATTCAAGCGCCTCGGAAGGATCATAAAGCTTAGATGTGTCAATTGCCTTAACACTGTCTTGATACTTTTTTCCTCTAAACATTTGATTCACTCTCCTTACATTTACTAAAAACTCTGGTCGACCAATCAGTCAACAACTACGATACCCATGCTTCTCGCAGTACCTGCGATCATGCTTGCAGCTGCCTCAACGTCTGCTGCGTTAAGGTCAGGCATCTTCTGCTCGGCTATCTTCATAACCTCTGCTTTTGTGATTGTTGCAACCTTGTCGCGGTTAGGCTTTCCGGAAGCCTTTTCAAGCTTACAAGCCTTCTTAAGCAATACTGCTGCCGGCGGAGTCTTTGTAACGAAAGAGAAAGTCTTATCCGCATATACGGTAATGATAACAGGGATAATAAGTCCTGCATCATTCTTTGTTCTCTCGTTGAATTCTTTACAGAATCCCATAATGTTCAGGCCATGCTGACCTAAAGCTGGTCCAACCGGTGGAGTCGGTGTTGCTTTTCCTGCGGGTATTTGCAATTTAACAAATGCCGTAATCTTCTTTGCCATTTTAAAATCCACCTCCCAAAATATATAAACACACAAGTGCGGGGATTATTCCGCTTTTCTTACCTGTGTGTATTCCAATTCAGCAGAAACATTTCTGCCAAACATTGAAATCACTGCTTTTATGCACTTCTTTTCGAAGTTAATACTCTCAACAACTCCTGAGAAGCCTTCCAAAGGTCCATCAATAACTTCGATGACATCGCCCTTCTCATAGCCTTCAACAATTGTAGATTCATAGGAATCATCTACGTCTACGTTCAAAGCTCTAACCTCTTCAATAGACAAAGGTGTAGGCTGTGACTCCGGACCAACAAATCCGGTAACGCCTCTGATACTTCTGACAACATACCAAGTTTCCTTAGTATAAACCATCTCAATGAGTACGTATCCGGGGAAGATTTTACGAAGAGCAGACTTCTCTTTTCCGTCCTTTACTTCGATTTCTTCGATCATAGGGATAATTACTCTCGGAATCACATCTTGAAGCTTTCTTGTTTCAATGATGCGCTCAAGGCTCTCCTTAACCTTATTCTCATAACCGGAATAAGTGTGTACCACGTACCACTTAAGATCAGGATTGGGAGTCTTTACCTCTTCAACGTCAGATGAATCCTCATATTCAATTACGCTATCATCACTCATCATCAAAACCTCCTCAAAAAAATCAAGGCGCAATTAATCAGCCACTAATTCCCTTTACAAGCTTCATAAGCAATGTAAGAATAGAATCAGAAGCAAAAATAACAACACCTACAACCAAACAAACAGCAAGCACGGAAATAGTGCTTGTAACAAGCTGTTTCTTGGAAGGCCATGTAACTTTTTTGAGTTCTGCAACGATATTCTTAAAAAAAGTAGAGATAGCTTTTCCGAAACGAGCAAAAATATTCTTCTTGCCCTTTTTCTTAGCATCTGTGGGCTTCACATCGTTTTTCTTAGCCGCCATAATAATTCCTCTTTCTCAATAATTAACTGACCTATTACTTTGTCTCTTTATGAGTAGTGTGCTTGTTACAGAACTTGCAGTACTTGCTCATTTCAAGTCTGTCGGTCGTGTTCTTCTTATTTTTCTTAGTAGTGTAGTTTCTCTGCTTACACTCTGTACACGCCATAGTGATCTTTACTCTCATGTAATACACCTCCACTAAATTTACGGGCGTTCTCCAATTTAACATAAACAGACATGCTTGTCAACCCAAAAAAACGGTTTTTTCCTGTTTTTTTGAGCTTTTTCCGCATAATCCTTGAAGATTATATTACAAACTCCCCTTAAAAGTCAAGTCAATTTTCTTTTTTTCTTAAAAAGTTTTGTAGGTTTACAATACATGTGTTACACCTGAATAAAGGAATAACGGAAATACTCCACTTGTGTTATAATTGAATGACCAAAAACAAAACAACAAACAAGAAAGGAATATTTCCGTATGTCAAACAGTATAACACAAGATA
>JAGAKK010000078.1 GCA_017625675.1 Clostridia bacterium
AGACGCTCCGGCTCACCTTGATTTTAACACACTTTATCACAATAAAGCAACAAATTCATTGAAAATATAAGGATTTTGCAATATAATGACATTAGTTTTTATGAAAAGAGGTCATTGGGCTTATGAAAATCAATAAAATAATGTGCCAGCATATCCTTTGCGACGAAAGGTCATATAAAAGGAATCCTTTTTGCATTGACTGCGAAGAGCCTGTTTTTTCCTTTGCTATAGAAGCAGAGGGGGACGAGTACGGAATTTCCGTGGAGCGTTACCGCCTTCTTGTGTCAGAAGATACTGACCTGCTTGCCCAAAACGTTGGCGACGTCTGGGACTCCGGAACAATAGAAAGCGGCAATATTTCCGCCGTTAAATACGACGGAAAGGAGCTTGCCTCCAAAACCACCTATTATTTCAAGATTATCGTTACCGTGGAGGATCAGACGATTGAAAGCGACCTTGGTATTTTCACAACGGGACTTTATTATCTCAGCGACTGGAAATGCGGCCTGATAGGCCTTCCCTTAGAAGCGACACCTAAGCTTGATTGCCCCGAAAAAGACAAAATAGGACGAGCAGCCCCCTACCTTCGCAGAAGCTTTAACATTGACAAACCTGTAAAATCTGCCAAGGCCTATGCAACTGCTTTTGGCGTTTACGAGCTTTATATCAACGGCGAGAAGGATTGCCACTACGAATTGGCTCCTGAGTGGACTGACTACGCAAAGAGCCTCCAATATCAATATTACGACCTTACCGACCGTCTGCAGCAGGGCGAAAACGTCATCGGCGCAGTTTTAGGTGACGGCTGGTTTGCGGGAAATATTGCAGGCGTCGGACGGGCAATGTACGGTGACGCCCCTCTGGGCCTTATGTTCCACCTCTCAATTACCTACGAGGATGGCACGGAGGAAATCATCACATCTGACGGCCTCTGGAAAGGAACTTCTGCGACAATATGCTATACCGACAACCAGACAGGCGAATATTACGATGCAACCCTTGAAAAAGAGGGCTGGTGCGCTCCCGGCTACACTCCTTCCGAGGAAGATGGCTGGCAGGGCGTTATCGGTGTCTTTTCCCTGAAAATCTGGGGCTACAGGCTCAAGGCCTCCGTTGGCCCACAGGTGCGTGTTATGAAAGAGATTGCCCCTGTTGATATTACCGTGGACAAAAACGGCAATTACATTATCGATATGGGTCAGAATATGGTCGGCAAGGCTGAAATTCTTTTTCGCGGAAAAAAAGGGCAACGCATCACCTTGCGACACGGCGAGATGCTTAACCTTGACGGCACTTTGTACACCGAAAATCTCCGTTCCGCCTTGCAGACTGACACGTATATTATGAAGGGCGCGACCAACGGCGAGGTTTACAGACCTCACTTTACCTTTCACGGCTTCCGCTACATTGAAATATCAGGACTTGATTACAAGCCGGCGCTTTCTGACGTCAAGGGAATCGTTATTTATTCAGGCTGCGAGACCACCGGCAATATCACCACGTCAAATCCTATGGTAAACAAGCTTTTCAAAAACGCAATGTGGGGTCAGATGGGCAATTTCGTAGGCGTTCCCACGGACTGCCCTCAGCGAGATGAGCGAATGGGCTGGACCGGCGATGCTCAGGTCTTCTGCCGTACCGCCTGCTACAATATGGACTGCTTCGGATTTTTTGATAAATACGGCGAGGACATTCTTGAAGCAAGAAAGCCCAACGGCTCCGTTACCGACGTTGTTCCCCACGTTAAGTGGCCCAACGGCAACGACCTTGTGGGCAACGGTAACGCCGCCTGGGGTGACGTGATGTTCGTACTCCCCATAACGCTTTACGAAATGTACGGCGATATCACCATCCTGCAGAAAAACTACGGCGCAATGAAGGACTACTTTAAATACCTTCTCCTTAACACAACTGACCTTTTGCGCCCCGAATCCCCCTACGGCGACTGGCTCTCCGTTGGCGAGGACACCCCCAAGGACGTAGTCTCCACCGCCTTTTTTGCTTATGACGCAACCCTTATGAGCAGAGCGGCGGCATACCTTGGCAAGGAAAAGGACAAAATATACTATGACAATATGTTTGGAAAAATAAAGGACGCATGGCAAAAAGCCTACCTGTCATCTGACGGCACGG
Source organism: Clostridia bacterium (assembly GCA_017625675.1). Taxonomy (GTDB): domain Bacteria; phylum Bacillota; class Clostridia; order UBA1212; family UBA1212; genus RGIG8523. The sequence goes on from JAGAKK010000078.1 coordinate 2,134, forward strand.
TAAAGGGGGACACCCAGTGTTGCTACGTTCTTGCATTGAAAATGGACCTTACCGACGACAAGGCACTCACAGCAAAGCTCCTTGCCCGGGCCATTGAAAGAATGAATTACCACCTTTCCACAGGCTTCGTAGGTGTTTCCTACCTGCTTCCTGTACTCTGCGACAACGGCTACAGCGACCTTGCCTACCGCCTGCTCCAAAACGACACCTACCCCTCCTGGGGCTACTCCATAAAAAACGGCGCCACCACCATCTGGGAGCGCTGGAACTCCTACACGAAGGAAGAGGGCTTCGGGGACGTTGGCATGAATTCCTTTAACCACTACTCTCTGGGCTCTGTGTCCGAGTGGATGTATTCGTATATGGGCGGCATCAAACCCATTGCCCCCGGCTTCAAGCACTTTACGATAAAGCCATATTTTTCGTCAACTATGGACAATATTGACGTTAATTACGAAAGCATCAACGGAAATATCCGAAGCGCATGGCACCACACAGGCGACAACCTCACAGAGCTTAACGTAGAGATCCCTGCCAACTGCATCGCAGAAATAATTTTGCCTCAATGCGCCTCCGCAGAGGTCACCGCTCCCATCCGCGCAACCTTTACCCCAAGGGAAGGCATCGTTTTGCCCTCAGGCAAATATACGATAATGTGCAAGCGGTAATGGATTGGATTGATAAAAAATTAATCGGTGCAGAAAAGTTATACTTGAAATTATAATAATTTGAAGTATAATAATTACAAGGAGGCGATAATATGGACCGTTTTGTTGATCGTGAACAAGAAATGCAGACGTTGCAAAGTGAATATAATCGCAAAGGCAGTTCCCTTGTGGTTCTGTACGGCCGCAGGCGCGTTGGAAAGACAACACTTATTTCCGAATTCATTAAGGACAAGAAAGCGCTGTTTTTTCTTGCCAGCGAAGAGTCTGAAATCCAGAACCGCAACTTGTTCAAAGACAAAGTAGCAGACTTTGTTGACAATGATATTTTACGCAATTCCGACATCAAAAGCTGGGACACTCTTTTTAAAGCGATAGTTGAAAAAGAATTCACCACCAAGCCTGTTATCGTAATTGACGAGTTTCAATATCTTGGAAAATCCAACGAGGCATTCCCCTCAATTTTCCAGCGAATCTGGGAAGAACTTTTAAAAGACAAGTCCATAATGGTAATCCTCTGCGGCTCTCTCATCTCAATGATGGAATCACAGACCTTGGCATACAGCAGTCCCTTGTACGGCAGGCGCACAGCACAAATCCGCCTGAAGCAGATTCCCTTTAAATACTACGGCGAATTCTTCCCTGCCAAAAGCTACAAAGAACTCATAGAAACCTATGCGATCACCGGAGGCGTTCCTAAATATATTGAACTTTTTTCTGATGAAAATGATATTGTCGAATCAATTCAGAAGTGTATTCTCAACCGTTCAGGATACCTATACAACGAACCCTATTTTCTGCTCCAGCAGGAAGTTACTGAAATCGGCACATATTTCTCCATAATAAAGGCTATTGCCGCCGGCAACAGCAAACTCTCTGCCATTGCGGCCGTCCTTGAAACAAAAACAACCGGTCTCACAAAATATTTGAAAACGCTAATTGATCTGGATATTGTTGAGCGCGAAGTGCCTGTTACAGAACCCAACCCTGAAAAGAGCAAAAAAGGTTTATACAAAATCAAGGACAACTACCTCCGCTTCTGGTTTGCCTTTGTATATCCCAATATAAGCTTCATCGAAAGCGGCCACAGCGAAATCGTTATTTCTAGGATCCGCAGCAATTTAGTAAAGGAGCACACCGCATTTGTCTACGAAGATATTTGTCGTGAAAAAATGTGGGACCTTAACGCAAGCAACGCCTGGCCCTTCCACTTTTCAAAGCTTGGCAGGCACTGGGACTCTCACACCGAAACAGATATTGTCGCATTAGACCCTGACGGCAAGAACCTGATTCTCGGCGAATGCAAATACCACAAAGACCCTGTGGGCATTGACGTCTTACACGAGCTGGAAAAAAAGGCACCCACAATAACATGGCAAAACATTGAACGCAAGGTCTGGTACGTGCTGTTCAGCATCAACGGCTTCACAGACGACCTAATAAACCTTGCCAACACGAGAAACGACGTGCTTTTGTGCATGTGATAAGAGTTTGTGAATGAAATGAATACCCCGCCTTTGCCTGCTATGCATGCAAGGGCGGGGTTTGCTATGTCCGGGAAATTTTACACTACTCTCAAACTGGACAACAGGCTTGGCGGTTTTATTACTGGTTTGACTACCCTATGAATTTACACTACTCTCAAACTTATAGGAGGTTGTTGAAAATGACAACATTGTTTGACTACCCTATGAATTTACACTACTCTCAAACAAAACGCACGTAAAGAAGAAATGCGACAAGTTTGACTACCCTATGAATTTACACTACTCTCAAACAGCAGAACGGCGGTGCTGTTCCCGATATGCGTTTGACTACCCTATGAATTTACACTACTCTCAAACTTTAAGGAGGTCATTTATATGACAAGATTAGTTTGACTACCCTATGAATTTACACTACTCTCAAACCCACACGCAGTTACACTTGTCAACACTTAAGTTTGACTACCCTATGAATTTACACTACTCTCAAACCTGCCGTTCTCTCTAACCAAGGTTTTGAAGGTTTGACTACCCTATGAATTTACACTACTCTCAAACCTGCCGTTCTCTCTAACCAAGGTTTTGAAGGTTTGACTACCCTATGAATTTACACTACTCTCAAAC
>JAGAKK010000079.1 GCA_017625675.1 Clostridia bacterium
CGTTTATTCCTACGATAAAACGATGAATGATAATGAGAGTGTTGCGAAAATCAAAGCATATGCAAAGAGTAAAGGTCTGAAGCTTTATAGCGTGGGCTTTTATCATAAATGGTGCGATAAAAATATCAATGTTGATCCCAAGTGATCTTCCTATGTTACAAGGTTATACCGACGTTTCAATTAAGAAAAATCAAGCGCTTTCCAACTACATGAAAGAGCTTGCCGAAAGAACCGAAAAAATCCGTACGGGTATGATAGACCGAAAATACGATAATATGCTCAAGGTGAGTACCGATGGTAGAAAAGCCGCATTGGATTTGTCGTTGGTCGGCAGGAAGCAAAACTACGACGAGCATTCAAAAGTATTTTGGTGCGTTGAAAACGTGGTAGCACTTTATAATCAACAGCCAAACGCTACACAATTAATATTTTGTGATTATTCAACGCCAAAAGCGGACCAGTTTAACGTATATGCGGAATTAAAAAGACGACTTGTTGAGAAGGGTATACCGGAAAAGGAAATTGCCTTTATTCATAGTTATCAAACAGAGAGTCGCAAGGTTGAGTTGTTTCGTAAATTTAATGCCGGTGAAATGCGCATTTTGATTGGGTCTACGTTTAAATTGGGGATCGGAGCCAATGTACAAAGAAAACTTAAAGCCGTTCATCATTTGGATGTGCCTTGGCGGCCGGCTGATATGGTGCAAAGAGAAGGACGTATTATTCGCCGCGGAAATGAGAATGAAACGGTTCGAATTTACCGATATATTGCCGAAGGGAGCTTTGATTCGTATTCTTGGCAGGTGTTGGAAACAAAGCAGCGTTTTATTTCACAATTCTTGTCCGGCAGCACCTATCAGCGCACCGCTTCGGATCTGGAAAGTGATGTTCTGACTTATGCCGAGGTAAAAGCCTTGGCGCTATCGCAACCGCTTATGAAACAGCTTGCTCAAAAAGAAAACGAGCTAAAAACACTTAAAATACTGGAAATACAAGCGGAAGAAACCCGTAAACGTCTTGCTGAAGAGTGTGATACCCTACAGTCAAAAATGGAACAGCGTCAAAAACAATTGGATATAGCATACAGGCATCAACAAAGCCTGAAGAAGAAAACCAATGAACAATTTCTTGATGCTATGAGAAAAATAAAGGACACCTTTACGGAGGATGTGATTGGTGGTAATAAGATGCTGTCGGATCCTGTTTCAATATTTGGCTTTTCTGTTATATTGCCTACTTCGCAAGATGTAAAAAAACCATATTTGTATTTAGAAAAAGACACCAATCGTTACGTTGTGCTTTTGGACGATTCAGCGAAAGGTAATGCTAAACGCATCGTTGGCAAGTTAAAGCGGTTCAATAAGGTTATTGAGGAAATTGTCAAGGAAATAGAGGCCACAAAGCAAATGATTTATAACAATCAGCAGCTTCTTAAACAAAATAACACATCATATCAGAAGGAAATTGCCGAATTGAGTGATGAAATTGAAGAAATCAGAAGAAAAATAGATGTGGAGGCGGTGTGAAGATTCTTTTGGGCATATAGAAGTATAAATCTCCTCAAAATACAGATAATAAGAACCACACGGCGTTTCCAAAATTGGAAATTTTGACGCCTGAGTGAACCTTGTTACTTGCGTTCGCTCGTAATATACAACACAATTTGAAATTAGAGGAGATTTTTATATATGAAAGCAGCAGGAATTGTACGCCGCATTGACTACCTTGGCAGTATAGTTATTCCTTAATCATTGTTATTTACCCTTTCTTTCGTCATATCCGGCCCTCTATATCGCATATCATTTACCGTGAATAAGACAAGTCGGGCGAGAAAATGGTTGCTATAACGGCCCTTGGATTCATTGTGCTTTTTGCGTTGTGTTCGGATAGTACTGTGCCTGCAACAGCGGCGGCGGTGCAGCAGTTTTTTACTGCTGTGTTGCCGTCGATTTTTCCTTTTTACGTGGCGGCAACGGTGCTAAGACAAACAAGTTTTTGTGACGTTTTGTCGAAGATTACCGAGAAGCCTGTGAAGGCTCTTTTCGGCGTGGCAGGAGCAGGGGCGTTCCCTATAATTACCGGCATGATCTGCGGTTATCCTGCAGGGGCGGCAATGAGTGTGGAGCTTTATCGTGACGGAAAGCTTTCTTCCGAAGACGTTGTGAGATTATCGGCGTTTGTGAATAATACAGGCCCGCTTTTTATTATCGGCGCAGTAGGGGCGGGGATGCTCGGCTCTGCCGGAATCGGCTCAATGCTGTGGGGGGTCCACATTGTTTCGGCCTTGCTGTCAGGACTTGTGTTGTGCCTTGTAAGGCGCTTTTTACATACGGAAAGGTCATGTTTTAATTATAGGGGAGGCTCGCCGTTAAGGGCGATAGTCTGTGGGAAAAAGAGCTTTGGACAGCTTCTTTCAGAATCAATGACAACCTCAATGTACACAATGATACCGGTTGCCGCTGCAATAATATTTTTTGCGGCTTTCAATGCTGTGATTGCCTCAATAGGCGCCTACGGCGCTCTGTCAGACTTTTTTATCGATATTGTTCCGGCGAAAATTACAGAGAGCCTTTTAAAGGGACTTGTTGAGATTACCGGTGGTATTTCTTCTGCTGCGGCTTCGGGCGAAAACATAAATATTATTTTGCCGGTGATTTCTCTGTTGGCGGGCTTTGGCGGCATATCAGTTCATTTTCAGGTCATTGGAATATATGCAAAAGAAAATATTCCTTGCCGTAATTTCATTATTGGCAAGTGTCTGCAGGGTTGGATTGCCTTTTTTCTTACACTGATAAGTCAGGCCTCTGGATTTTGAGTCAGTGACCTGCCCCCTGACTCACGTGCAAACTTAAAATGAGTCAGGGACCTGCCCCCTGACTCACGTGCAAATTAAATTTGAGTCAGAGACCTGCCCCCTGACTCATTTTGATGCAAAATAACAATAGACAAACGGGTGAGGAAATGGTACAATTATTGTGTATGATTATATTAGGACAGGAGGGCATTCGGAATGCCTATCAGGATACCCAACAATTTGCCGGCGACAGAGGTTCTTAAGAGTGAGCACGTCTTTGTGATGAATGAAAATATGGCTTTTCATCAGGATATCAGACCGCTTAAAATATTGATATTGAACCTTATGCCTACGAAGATTGTTACGGAGACTCAGCTTTTGAGACTTCTCGGTAATTCTGCGCTTCAGGTGGAGATATCGTTCTTGCATCCGGCAAGTCACGTGTCGAAGAATACACCTGCCAGCCACATGGAAGAATTTTACGATACATTTGATAATATAAAAGAAAACAAATATGACGGACTTATTATTACCGGCGCGCCTGTGGAGCTTATGGAATTTGAGGAAGTTGAATATTGGGACGAGCTTTGCAGGATAATGGAATGGTCCAGAAGCCACGTTACCACCACGCTTCACATCTGTTGGGGCGCTCAGGCAGGTCTTTATTATCATTACGGAATAAAAAAGTATAAATTGCCTGAAAAACTTTCCGGTGTGTACAAGCACGTGCCTTGCTCACAGAAGGCGAGACTCCTGAGAGGCTTTGACGATGAGTTTTTCGTGCCCCATTCAAGGTACACCTATAATGACGTTGCAGAGGTAGAGGCTTGCGAGGACCTTGACATTCTGGCGAAATCTGAGGAGGCAGGGCTTTGTATCTGCGCGTCCAAGGACAGAAGAAGGATATTTGTGTCGGGTCACCTTGAGTATGACAGGGAAACGTTGAAGCTTGAGTATGAAAGAGACGTTGCCAAGGGTATTAACCCGAAGATTCCCGTGAATTATTTTCCTGACGACGATCCTTCCAAAGAGCCTTTTCATCATTGGAAGAGCCACGCGTATCTTTTGTACGGAAATTGGCTTAATTATTACGTTTATCAGGCTACACCATATAATCTTTCGGATATTGATGCAGGCTTCAGGCCTGTGAAGAAGGGCAGCGTTGACGAGAAGGAGAGCGCCTCTGTATCACACGAGGAGGAGTGAACTATGGAGAAGAAGCATTTTGTCGTTCCTGCAGGAGGCAGCGCAAAAAAATACATGATAACTTTTGCTATAGCCCTTGTGGTAGCGGCTGTTGTAATCGCAATCTTTTCTCTGGTTACAAACCGGCATACCGAGACCTGGCTTTCCGGGGACAGCGGGGCGGCGAGAGAGAATATGTTTCCTTTCGTTTTTACGTCAGGGAAATCCCTTTACGTCCTTGATGAAAAGTTATCAGTTAATTCTGTTGACGACACAGTAGAGAACGTTGTACATGACGTGGGATTGTCAAAGATTTATTATACCAGACAAGGCGTGCTTTATGAGTACGACATAAAGGCTGATTACAGAAACGTGGTTTGCAGCGGCGTCAGTTCTTTTGCGTTGTTTAAAGAGCGGAGATCAATTGTGTTCAGCGGACAGGACGGCGGCATATACGTGTACCTTTACAATGGGAAAAAAATTGAGAAGCTTCGTGGCGCCTATGGTGAAGGCGAAACTGCAGAGAACTCTTTCGTTTCAGGAAAGTCACATTTTGCATATTTTTCCGACTACAATGAGGAGAAGGGAACGGCGAAGCTTTACGTATCAGATCTTCTCGGAAAAACGAAATGTATAGCAGAAAATGTCAATGCAGGCGGTGCGGTGCACATCTGGGAAGAGGATTCTGCAGTAAGCTATTACAAGGAAAATTTACTTGTGGTTGCTGATATGAACGGAAACGTTAAGTTTTCTCTGGAAAATGCGGCGGTTGTTACGGAGGCAGGGCGGAATTATGCAACAGAGGCCTGCACAGAGGTGCGCAGATACGGCGGTGAAAAGAATATCAGATATATAACCTCGGAGGTCAGCAAGGACGGCGACAAGGCGGTTCTTCAATACGTGGACGTTGACGGCGATAAATTTTCCCTTAAAGCGGTTTCCTCTGACGTAAAGAGCATTGTAGAGGTTTGTGAGCAGGAAGAACTTGTCGTTTATACTGCGGAAAAGAATGCTGAAAACTTTGACGTGTTTGTCTGCAGAAAGGGTGGAACGCCCAAGAAAATTATGTCCTGTAAAAATGGGACAACGCTTTATTACGACACCAATTCTCACTTCTTGTTTATAAAGAGAACCGAGAAAAAGCTGAGTTACATTGACACAAACGACAAGAAGCTTTATGAAACGGTGCTTTATGAGGATGCAGGTTCTGTTTACCCATACGTGAACAAGCCTTTTGCTGTTTTTCATAACAATGATGAAACTCTGCACGGCATACTGCTTAAAAACAAGCCGCTTGAATATTTTTCAGCGTCTGAAGCAAGACTTTACGGAAAGTATGACGACGAGTACCTTATGTGCAGAAATAACGAAAACGGTATGTTTTCACTGGATTACGTAAAGGACGGAAAGCTGACGAGAATAAACGGCAACGTCGGAAGAAACGTTATCTTTGACAAAACGATTAAAAACGTTGTTTATTTGTCAGACGGAGAACTTCATATATGGCAGAGGGACAAGGACGTTTCTCTGGGAGAATTTCCTGAAGGCATAGAGGCTGTTTCTGTTGTGGCAGAGAAAATTGATTGATATTGATTGGCAAAAGTCATAAAATTATGGAGAGGTAAAAAGTGAAGCTCGGAGCGAAAGATCATTTTAATATAAAAAAGACTTTGTGTTCTGTTCTTTTGGCGGGATGCTTCGGCATTGCCGTTGTTTCAGCGTTTTCAGGTTGCGATAATGGTACGGGTTCACATTACCATCCTGTAATTTCGACCGCCATGCCGGGTACGGTTGCTCCTGACGGAACAGGTTCTCCGGTACCCACGAATAACGTTGTTATCAGTACTGCAGAGCCGGTGCTTCCGGGAAATACGGAGCCTCCGGTAATTGACCGCGAGATAACTTTTAAAGATCCTTATCTTGAAAACGTTATCAGAGAAGCTCTCGGAAAAACTGTGGGCAATATTTATGAGTCGGACGTGGCGAGAATCACGTCGCTTACCGCCAGAGTGAGAGGCATAAGAAGCATTGAAGATCTGAAATATTTTACGGCCCTTGAAGAACTTGATCTTTACGGGAATAAAATCTGCGATTTGTCACCGCTTTCTTCTCTTACCGGTCTTAAAAAACTCAATATTTCAGGCAATTATTCTGCGCTTCTTGACAAAACAGGCGGAACGGGTATGAGTCTTACGCCTTTGTCAAGTCTTATTATGTTGCAGCGCCTTGAGGCGGAGAGTAACGGAATTATGGACCTTACGCCTCTTGCATCGTTGATAAATATGGAGTATCTTAACGTCAGGTCTAATTCTGTTTCAAGCCTTAACGGACTTGAACAGATGACAAAGCTTAGAGAGCTGCAGGCAGGTCAGAATAAGATAACCGATGCAAGCGTTCTTGCAAATTGTGTCAGCCTTGAAGTTCTGGGTCTTGAGAGCAATTGCTTTTACGTGCAGGACGAGCTTGGCGAGTATTCCTTTGTGGGTCTTGGCGATATTTCCTTTGCACAGGAGCTGCATTTTCTGAAAAGCATTGATGTTTCCTCAAATATTGTCAGTTCATTGGATGCTCTGGCAAATGCAGAAAATATTGAAGTGATTAATGCTACGAGTAACCACGTTACAGACATAGAGGCCCTCAGAGGGTCATACGTGAAAAAGCTTTTTCTGGAGGCAAATTTCATAACGTCCTTTGACGCGATAGAGAGTATGCCGTTCCTTAATGAGTTAGGCTTCTACGGAAATCCTATTGAAGATTCCGCGGCAATAGAAATATTTGTATTTAAACAGAATAATCCCGGAGCAACCTTGCCACCTGAACTTGCCGGTGAAAACAACACGGAAAGCAACGGTGAAGAGGAGCCCGGTGATATATAAATCAGAAGCAAAGCAAAATATTATAAAACGGAGGTAATTATGAAAGGTTTTATTGATGACGTAAACCAGAAGTCAGGCGATTACGGTTCACTTCCTTTTTGGAGCTGGAATGACAGACTGGACGAAGAAGAATTGAGACGCCAGATGAGAGTAATGAAGGATATCGGAATGAACGGATTCTTCATGCACGCAAGAGGCGGTCTTGAGACGGAATATCTTAGCGACGAATGGTATTCTTGTATTAACGCATGTATTGATGAGGCGAAGAAGCTGGGCATGGAGGCCTGGTCCTATGATGAAAACGGCTGGCCCAGTGGTTTTGCAGGCGGAAAGTGTCTTGAAAATCCTGCAAACTTTGCAACTTTCCTGAGAATGGAGGAGGCAGAGGCATATCCTGAGATCACTCCTGTAAATCCTCCTGAGAGAAACGTTCTTGCAGTTTACGTAAAGAACGGGGACAGCGTAAAGCTTATTAACAGCCCGGAAGAGGCTGAGGGCGCAGAGAAGATTCTCGTTGTATATCAGAATTATGACAGTTCCTACGTTGACACAATGGATGCAAGAATTACAAAAGAGTTTATTTCTTACACCCATGAGGATTACAAGAAGAGAAACGGTGAGGATTTCGGAAAGGCTATGCCCGGATTCTTTACTGACGAGCCCCAGTATTACCGTTATGCTACCGTGTGGTCAAACCTTCTTCCCGATGAGTTCAAAAAGGCTTACGGCTATGACGTAAAGAGCCTTCTTCCTGCACTTTTCATTGATTTCCCCGGCGCTGACGAGTTCAGATACGATTATTGGGCACTTTGCCACAAGCTTTTCATAAATAACTTCATTAAGGTTATTTACGATTGGTGCGAGGAGAACGGTTGCCGTATTACAGGCCATGCCGTAGAGGAGAGCGCTCTGTTTACACAGATGTGGTGCTGCGGCGGCATAATGCCTTTCTATGAGTACGAGCACATCCCCGGAATTGACTACCTTGGAAGAAATATCGGCAACGACGTGGCAGGAAAGCAGGTTGGATCTGTTGCGGCTCAGCTGGGAAAGAAAAAGGTAATGAGTGAAATGTTCGGTTGCTGCGGTTGGGACGTTACGCCTACAGAGCTTAAGAAAATCGCAGAGCTTCAATATTCCTCCGGTGTAAATATTATGTGTCAGCACCTTTATTCTTACTCCATAAGAGGACAGAGAAAGCGTGACTATCCTGCTCACTACTCAGAGCATTTGCCCTGGCAGAACGTGATGGGTGACTTTGACCGCTATTTCAACCGCCTTGGCTACGTGCTTTCAATGGGCAAGGAGCGTGTGAACACACTTATTATTCACCCTATCCACAGCTGCTATCTTACATACAAGAGAGAGATTGACTATCCTTCCGTAAAGGAGATTGAGGACGGATTTAACCGCATTACCGCTTGCTTCTCTGACAATCAGATTCCTTATCACTACGGTGACGAATGCCTCATGGCAAAGTATGCAAGCGTTGAGGGAAAGACGCTGAAGGTGGGCCTTTGTGAGTATGATTACGTTGTGCTTCCTAAGATATTCACTCTTGATGCATCAACTGTTGCGCTTCTTAAAGAATTCATTGCAAACGGCGGAAAGGTGCTTCTCTTTGACGGAGCTCCAGACAGAATTGACGGAAAGAAAGCAGATCTTAGCTGGCTTAAGTCCACAGTTTCCTTTGAGGATATCCTGAATGACACAAATGCAATCGTAAGAAATGCAGACAGCGTATGTTCCGGCGTTAAGCTTATGACAAGAGATACCGATTACGGCAGAATTTTCTACCTGACTAACGTTTCTGATGCGGATTATATGGACGTTAAGATTACCTTCAAGGGCGTTAAGGGCATCAAGGAAATTATGCTTGAAGAGCTTGATTGGAATAAAGAGCCCGTTAAGTCTGTTTCAGTATGCTCAGACGGCGCCGACAGTGTTATTAAAACTACTTTCGAAAGCGGCAAGTCCAGAGTATTCGTTGCAACAGGCGAAGAGAATATTTCCGGATGCTGCGGTTGCTGCTGTAAGGACGAGGTTTCTGACAAGCCCATCGTTCTCGGCAATGAATACAAGCTTTCAAAGAAGCCTGAGAATGCTCTTACCCTTGACTACGCAGAGCCTTCCTATGACGGCGTGAACTTTGAGGAGCCTCAGCCTATTATCGGTATCTTTGACAAGCTTCTCAGAAACAAATATAAGGGCGACCTTTACCTCCGTTACAGCTTCAACGTAAAAGAGCTCCCGGAAAGCCTTTCTATGGCAATGGAGCCTATGAGATATAAGTCCATTACCGTGAACGGCAAGCCCGTTGAAATCACAGACAAGTGGTGGCTTGACAGAAGCTTCAAGACTGCGGACATCCTCTCTTATGCAAAAGTAGGAAAGAATGACATTACCGTGGCATTTGATTACTACCAGAGAGATTACGTTTATTACGTGCTCTACGGCGGCGTTTCAGAGTCCCTCAGAAACTGTCTTGCATTTGATACTGAGGTTGAGTCAATGTACCTCTTTGGTGACTTTGCGGTGGAGACTGAGAATGAAAAGTTTGAGGCATCTGAGAGAAGAAGCTTCTGCTATACAGGCGAGTTTAATATCGTTCCTTCTAAGGACACCGTTAATGCGGAGAACGTAATAAAGGACGGTTTCCCCTTCTTTGCAGGCGCATTGGAGCTTGAGCAGAAATTTAGTTATAACGGAGAGGGCACAGAGCTTTACGTAGGCGGCAGATATTCCTATGCAGACGTTTACGTTAACGGTGAGTTTGTAAACCGTCTTCTCTTTACAACACATTGCGACATCAGCAAGTTTGTAAAGAAAGGCGAAAATACTTTGAAGCTGGTTATCTGTAATGCAAACAGAAACCTTTTAGGACCTCACCACTTTGTAGATCCCGAGCCTTATGCAAGCGGCCCCTGGAACTATTCCTTGGAGAATACCTGGCATGACGGAAAGAGTGAGTATTTTGCAGAGCGTTATTCACTTATCAGATTCGGCATAGAAGTAACTATTAAGTAATTTTAAGAATTGTTTGATTATTGCCTGAGGGTCGGAGCAAATGAATGCTCCGGCTCCCGGGGTATACCTTCGGTAAGAGGTGTTTTTATTGATTATTTTAGGGATTGATCCGGGCTTTGCATTGACGGGATACGGTGTGATAGATTACACGGGAAACCGCCTTAAAATGCTGGAGTACGGAGTTATCAGTACGAAGGCGGGGGAAAAGTTTTCTTCAAGACTTTTGCAGATTGATGCAGGGATAAAAGCCCTTGCGGATAAATACCATCCTGATGCCTGTGCTATTGAGGAGCTTTTTTTCAATAACAACGTTACTACGGCAATATCTGCGGCTCAGGGCCGCGGCGTGGCGCTTACGGCAGCGGCAGGAAAGGGAATTCCCGTTTATGAATATACGCCCCTTCAGGTGAAGCAAAACGTAGTAGGCTACGGAAGGGCTGAAAAAAAACAAGTGCAGACAATGGTAAAAATGCTTTTGAAGCTGGATACCTTGCCAAAGCCCGACGATGCGGCAGATGCCCTTGCAATAGCAATTTGTCACGCAAATTCATGCCTGACGGCAGTGGAGATATGAGTAGAAGTAAGGAGTTTTTCAGTTGTTTGATTTTATCAGAGGATTTGTAAGAAAATTAGAGGCTGAGTACTGTGTGGTAGAGGTTGGCGGAGTCGGATTTCGCATCTACACCTCGTTATCTTCAATAGGCTCAGTTGACGTAGGCGAGGAGGTTGTTTTTTATACACACCTTGTCGTAAAAGAGGACGATATGACGTTGTTCGGTTTTGCTACCGATGACGAGCTTAGCGCCTTTGAACTTCTTATTTCAGTAAGCGGTGTTGGCCCTAAGGTGGCGGTGGGGATTCTTTCACAGATGAGTCCTGCAGATTTTTGCACCGCAGTTATTTCGGAAAATCATAAGGCTATTTCGCAGGCAAAGGGTGTAGGCCCGAAGCTTGCCCAGAGAATAGTTCTGGAACTTAAAGACAAGATAAAAAAGACCTTTGACGATCAGGCATCGGCGGCGCAGTCGGTCGGCGCTACGGAAACGGCAGTCGTTAATGCAGGCGGCGTTTTTGATGAGGCTGTTGAGGCGTTAATGGTTTTGGGATATAATACACAAAAAGCAAGGCAGGCTGTTGGCCGTGTTTACAGCGACGGAATGACCCTGGAAGATCTGGTAAAAGCGGCGCTTAAAGCCGGCTGACAGTATTCGTAACAAAAGATTAAGGAAATTTTTATGAGTGAATTCAGTATCAATTTAGAAAGCGATAACGAGCGCATAATGGGCGGCGGATATATTGGAGAGGATTTTGAAGAAGTCTCTCTTCGTCCCAGACGATTTGAAGAGTTTGTGGGACAGGAGAAGGCCCGTGCCAATCTTTCCGTGTTTATTGAGGCTGCAAAGCAAAGAGGAGAACCTTTGGACCACGTGCTTCTGTACGGACCTCCCGGACTTGGTAAAACCACTCTTGCGTCAATTATAGCCTCAGAGATGGGTGTAAATCTCAGAGTTACCTCGGGCCCTGCCATTGAAAAAGCAGGCGACCTTGCAGGCATTCTCACAAATCTTAACGAGATGGACGTGCTCTTTATCGACGAGATACACCGTCTTAACAAGTCGGTGGAGGAGATTCTTTATCCTGCCATGGAGGATTTTTCCTTTGATATAATTATGGGAAAAGGCCCTGCGGCAAGGTCTCTCAGAATTGATATACCGAAATTTACTCTTATTGGAGCAACTACCAGAGCGGGTCTTCTTTCTGCGCCTTTAAGAGATCGTTTCGGAGTCATCAACAGGCTGGAGCTTTACACGCCGGATCATCTTGTGAAAATAGTAAAAAGATCTGCGGCAATATTAAAGGCTGAAATTGACGAGGACGGCGCAATGGAGATTGCCGTTCGTTCAAGAGGCACACCGAGAATTGCCAACAGACTTATTAAGAGAGCCAGAGACTTTGCCCAGGTAAGGGGCGAAGGTGTTATTACAGCAGAGATCGCATCTCTTTGCCTCAATGCTCTTGAAATTGATAATCTGGGACTTGACAACGTGGACAGAAACGTTTTAAATACGATAATATTGAAATTCGGCGGCGGCCCTGTCGGTCTTGAAACATTGTCTGCCGCTACGGGCGAAGATATGACTACTATCGAAGACGTGTACGAGCCGTATCTTTTGCAGTTGGGATTTATTAATAAAACTCCGAGAGGAAGAGTTGCTACGCCTGAGGCGTACAAGCATCTGGGAATAAAATTCAATGGCTGAAAATATCAGAGAAAACTTTGTTGAATTTAATAACGTGACCTACGTTTACGATAGTGCAGAGGATGAAGAAGGGGCGGACAACGTCGGGAATTCAACTCATGCGGCGGTAGATTCCGTAAACTTCGTTGTGAAGCAGGGCGAGTTTTTAGGCGTTCTGGGAAGGAACGGTTCCGGAAAATCCACCATTGCAAAGCTTCTTAACGCGCTTCTTTTACCTACGGAAGGCACTGTCATCGTGGACTCCTTTGACACAAAGAATGACGAAATTCTGTGGAATATAAGGTCGAACGTGGGTATGGTGTTTCAGAATCCGGACAACCAGATTATAGGCACGTCTGTTATTGAGGATGTGGCTTTCGGTCCTGAAAACTTGGGAATACCCAGAGATGAAATGATAAAAAGGATTGATGCTGCCCTTGAGGCAACCGGGCTTACGGAGCTAAAAGATCTGGAACCACATCTTTTGTCGGGAGGTCAGAAGCAGAGAGTTGCAGTAGCAGGTATTCTTGCTATGAAGACTAAGTGTATCGTCCTTGACGAGGCCACGGCAATGCTTGACCCAAGAGGCCGGAAAGACGTTATGAGCGTCATAAAGAAATTAAACAAAGAGCAGGGTATAACCGTTATCCACATAACACATCACATGGATGAAGTGGCTGATGCAGACTATGCTATACTTATTGAGAACGGAAAGGTAATCCATTCCGGAAAGCCTCAGGAGCTCTTTGCAGATGCTGAAAAAATGAGGTCTGCAGGACTTGATACACCGCAGATTTCAAAATTATTTGAGGCCCTTAGAGAAAAAGGGTACGACGTTCCTTACGTAATGTCGCAGGAACAGGCGCTGGACTTTTTTAAGTCGGTAATGGAGTAAAATACGAAAGAAGGGGGCGGGCTTGTGTCCATACAATTAAATAACGTAACCCATACGTATATGCCGGGCACACCTTTTGAAAAAGTTGCCCTTGAAAATATAAATCTTGAAATAAAAGAAGGCGAGTTTGTAGCCGTTATCGGTCATACGGGATGCGGCAAGTCCACGCTGGTACAGCACTTTAACGGCCTTTTAAAGCCGGATTCAGGTAAGGGGTCTGTTATTGTTGACGGTGTTGGAATTGAAAAAAAGACTCTTGTTGACGTAAGAAAAAAGGTGGGCCTTGTATTCCAGTATCCGGAGCATCAGCTTTTTGAGCAGACCGTATACAAGGATATTGCCTTTGGCTTGAGAAAACTTAAATTAAGCGAAGAAGAAGAGGCAAAAAGAGTTTTTGAAGCGGCAGATATGGTTGGACTTGACAGAAATCTTATGGACAGGTCAGTGTATGAGCTTTCAGGAGGCCAGAAGAGAAGAGTTGCCATAGCGGGTGTGCTTGTAATGAAGCCTTCATACCTTGTGCTTGATGAGCCTGCGGCAGGCCTTGACCCTGAGGGAAAAAATGATATGCTTCGTTTTGCAAAGAAGCTCAACAGAGAACATGGTACGACTATAGTGCTTATTTCTCATTGCATGGAGGACGTTGCCGACTATGCCGGCAGGGTGATTGTGATGGATGACGGAAAGATAATTCTTGACGGCACTTCCCAATACGTTTTCAGCAAGCACGAGCTTTTAAAAAGCATTGATCTTGACATTCCTGAGATTACTAAGCTGTTTCTGGAGCTGAAGAAATTGAATCCCGATGTTGACGACAACGTTTTCACGGTGGATGACGCCGTTAACGCCATTGAATCAATGCGGTTGAAAGGGGTGTGCAGACTTTGACAATATCTATTGGTCAATACATTCCCGGTAAATCACTTTTTCACAGGGCAGACCCCAGGACGAAGATATTGTGGACCTTCACAATGATGGTTCTGATATTGATTGTAAATAATATCTGGGGATACGTTCTGGCATCCGTATTTGTTCTTGGAAGCCTTGCGGTGTCTAAGATTCCGCCTAAAATGATAGTAAAAAGTCTGAAGCCTATGGTGGTTTTCATTATATTTACGGTGTTTTTTAATCTTTTGTTTTTCCAGGGCGATGAACTTATTCTGAAGCTGGGATTTGTAAAAATATATCTTGAGGGAATTATTTTCAGCGCTAAGATGATAGTAAGAATAATTCTTCTGGTATCAAGCGCCACTTTGCTGACCTTTACCACCACCTCGGTAAACATTACCGACGGGCTGGAGAGCCTTATGAGGCCTTTGGAAAAGATTAAAGTTCCGGTGCACGATATTGCAATGATGATGAGTATTGCGCTGAGGTTCATTCCTACTTTTGCAGAGGAAACTGACAAGATAATGAAGGCGCAGGCATCAAGGGGCGCAGATTTTGAAACAGGCAACATTTTTACAAGAATAAAGAGCTACGTGCCGCTTCTGGTGCCCTTGGTAGTGGGAGCGTTCAAGAGAGCTGAGGATATGGCAACCGCAATGGAGTCAAGGTGTTATCGCGGCGGCGAGGGCAGGACGAAATTCAGGGTTCTGACCTTTGGAAAAAGTGATCTTGTGATACTTATCGGGACGGTGCTTTTTACTGCGGCCATTATTTTATTGAATGTTTTTTTGTGATGGGTCTGAATTCTTTACATCGAAAGGAAATGACAGAATGAAAACTTTAAAAAATAAGATTGCAATTTTTCTTTGTCTGGTAATGAGTTTTTTGTTTGTATCAGGCGGAGTGATAAAGACTGAAAAAGAAAGCGGAATGATTGTTCCGGGAGTTGTTGCTTTTGCAGAGGATTCTGCAGAGGGTGACGTTGACTCCGAAAGACAGAAGAACCCAAATGAGAAAGACCCTGTGGCAATTTTCCTTGCTATAGGTTTCTTTCTGGTGTGTCTTGCCTTGTGTGTAGAAGCGATAGTTTCTTTTTCGAAGAAGGCAAAAAAGGACCGAGAAAAGCAATTCAGCAGAGAGTAGGGTAATTATGAAATTGATTACTCCCCGTCAGGTGTCAATGGCAGACAGGTATGCCGCAGAAACCATGGGTGTAAGTATTATTGAGATGATAGAAAGTGCCGCAGAGGCTTTGTTCAGGCGCTGTGTCTGTTTCCGGAGAGTCACCGTTTTGTGCGGCGGCGGAAACAACGGCGCTGACGGGCTTTGTGCGGCTCAAAAGCTTTACAGACACGGGGTGTCCGTGAAGGTGTGGATAGTGGGAAAGAACGGACTTTCCGGCAGCAATGACAACTGCAGATTTTTTCTTGACAAGCTTTCGGCTCAGGGAATTATTGTGAAAGAGCTTGACCTTGAAAAAGATATTTCGCTTTATGAAAAAGACCTTGAAAAAGATATCTCTGATTGTAATGCGGTGCTTGAATGTATTCTGGGGACAGGTTTTGTTCCGGGAAGAAGAGCTAAGACCGATAACTCCTTGTACAAGGTTTTTGAAATAGTTAACGGAAAGTCTGAATACACCGTGTCGGCAGATATTGCGGCAGGCGTAAACGGAGAAAACGGAGAGACCGGTATTAATGCAGTTTGCGCGGATGAAACATTGACGTTTGCATATCTGAAACCGGGACATGTGATATTGCCGGGGAAGGCCCGTTGCGGAAAGGTTACCGTGGTGCCTGTGAGTGTTCCGGAAGAAGCGTACGGGGCTTCCGTTGATACTTTTTTTGAGGCTTTTTGCAAAGAGGATTTGAAAAGAATAAAGAAAATGCTTCCCGTAAGAGATCCCTTCGGTCACAAAGGAAGCTTTGGAAAGGTGCTTGTTATTGCAGGAAGCGAAGGAATGACCGGGGCGGCAATTCTTGGAACACGGGCTTGTCTCAGAAGCGGCGCAGGACTTTGTTATCTTGCGGCGCCGCGGGGACTTTTGGGTATTTATGAAACAACGGTGCCTGAGGCCGTGAAAGTGCCGCTTGGGGAAGCAAAAGATAAATGGCTGAAACCTGAATTTTGTGAGCAGTTGGTGTCCTTGGCAGAAGGTATGGACGCAGTTCTTATAGGACCGGGTGTGGGAAGACGTGATGAAACCTTGGCCCTTGTAAGAGAGTTTTTAAAAAGGTGTACCTGCCCGAATATCATTGCGGATGCAGACGGCCTGCGGGCTTTGACAGAGAACCCCAAAGAAATAAAGACTGTATTTGAGAACAGAAACGTAGTATTGACTCCTCACTGGGGAGAGATAACGTATCTTCTGGGCGATAAGGCGAAAGATTGCAAGGGAAGACTTGATGCAGTGAAAAATTGCAGCGAAAACTATGGCGCGGTAACAGTACTCAAAGGCAATGATTCCATTACGTACAAGGACGAAAAGCATTATACCGTAAATACTACCGGAAACAGCGGAATGGCTACGGGAGGCAGCGGTGATGTGCTGGCGGGTATCGTCGCTTCGTTTCTTGCAGCGGGTATGTCCGCTTATGATGCTGCAAGAGTCGGAGTCTTCGTTCACGGTCTGGCAGGGGATATGGCAAAAGAAAAATTGACGGAGTTTTCTATGACGGCAGGAGACGTTGCTGAGTGTCTCGGCGATGCCTTTAAACGTATAATAAATGATAATGGAGAGGGATAATATGAATTCAGAAAAAAACATTGAAAAAGCAAAAATAATTATTATTTGCGGTCAGTCAAATGCAGCCGGAGTGGCAAGAAACAGTTACCTTGAAAAAACTGTCGGAAAAGAAAGAGCCGAGAAGTTAAGCAAGGGATTTGAAAATATAAAAATTGCCTACCATTGCGGAGGTCTTGGCCCCTCAGAAGAGCCTTTTAAACAGATTCCTGACAGAGGAAGCGCCAACGTAAGCAAAGGCTTTGAAAATCTTTCCTTCAGCTGTGGATCGCATTGTAATAAAGAGTTTTTCGGACCGGAGCTTGGCATTGCCGAGTACCTTTCCGAAAAGTTTCCCGATGAGGTGTTTTATATTGTGAAGCATTCTTACGGCGGCTCTACTATCGGAGATTATCTGCCTGATGACCCGCTGGCAAATTTTGTAGGTGATGAGGTGGAGGATAAGAGAGATATAATCGCCCTTAACAGCTACGGCGAGTTAAGAGAGCTTTTTGACGATGCAGTCAGGTCAATAGAAACGGAGCAGGGTAAGGCCTGTGAGGTTCTGGCCGTGTGCTGGATGCAAGGCGAAGCAGAGGGCGGTTGCGGCGCACATTTTGCTTCTACGTATAAGAGAAGGGAAGAGACCCTCATTAACAATTTCAGACGTGATTACAGCGCGTATGCACCCGATAACGGCATTGCCTTTGTATCTGCAGGAATAAATGACAGCGGTGTCTGGCCGTCGCATGAAATCATTAACGGCGCAAAGAGAGAAATTGCCGGGGAAAGCGCGAGAAACTATTTTATTGACACAGCGGCAGAGGGACTTTCCTGTCTGGGAGAGCCTGTTGAAGGACCTGATATTTACCATTATGACAGTGACAGCATGCTGAAGCTTGGCAGGCTTTTCGGTGAGAAGATAGAAGACTCAATGAAATAATTTATCATTACGGAGAAAGAGGAAAATTTATGAATATCAGAAAGACGTTTGTATCAATTTGTACAGTACTTGCGTTGTCGGTCTTTTTGTCGGGGTGCATTGCCGTGCCTGATTTAGGCGACCTTGGAAATAACCGTCCCGATTTCGGAAATACAGGGAAAGCTCCGGTTACTGAGCTTCCAAAGGTAGAGTACAGTGAATTTTGCTACATAAGAAATAACGGAACGATGAATGCTCCTCAGAAGATTGTGTACGACCTTGTGTATACGGCGGCAATGGAGTATAAGACGGAGGTGGATATTACGGCGGCCCATCTTGCGAATTACTCAGACGTTGACGAGTTAAAGGCTGAGCTTTCTGCAGTAATTCATGCGGTCTTTTCAGATCATCCGGAGATTTTCTGGTATCAGAACGGCTTTACGTACACTTACGACGTTAAAACTCTGGAGCCCTCGCTTATTAAAATGAAACTGAATTGTGAAGAAAGTGAGATTTCCGGTATGCAGCAAAAGATTGACGCTGCTGCCAAAATCCTTCTTCAGGAGGCAGAGGGTCTGGGAGAGTATGAAAAGTCCGAGTTTTTCTACAAGGAGATCGTTGAAAATGTTGAATATGTAGATGGCGATAATGCTCACAATATATACGGAGCGTTGGTTGACGGCAAGGCGGTTTGCGAAGGATATGCCAAGGCGTACCAGTACCTTATGACAAAGTCAGGGGTAATGACGTTGTACGTTCACGGAAATGCCACCAGTGATCCTAAGGAGCCTTTAGAAGCTCACGGCTGGAATCTTGTAAAGATTAACGGCAATTGGTATCAGACAGACTGTACATGGGGCGATCCTTTGCAGAAAGAGGGCAGTGAGAACATGAGAACCGTGAATTACAGTTATCTCAACGTAACAGCAGGCGACCTTATGGGAACTCACGTTATGGACAAACAGCTTTTTGACGTGCCCGTTTGTAATTCTATCGAGGATAATTTCTATGTAAAAAACGGTTTGTATTTTGAAGAGTTTGACTTAAAACTGGTTTCTTCTGAGATAAAGAGCCGCCTTGAAAAAATGAATGCCGGAAGGGAAACTGAGCTTCACATAAAATTTAAAAAGGACAGCGACGCGGAAAGGGCGCATGCTTATCTTACAGAAGCCGTTGACGGCAATGCATATTTCTTCAGTCTGGCGGAAGGTTTGCCCAATCGTGTCAACCGCTACGTCGTTACAGGTGTTTCTGCGGGTTGCTTTACATTTTTTATAAACTATTGATAAAATTTTTGATATATGCTGTTGATTTTTTGGAAAAATGATATATAATAACAAATGGTACTTTGTACCAACAGCGCGAGAGCGCGAATAATTAGTTTTTTTTGGAGGTTGTCGTTTATGGCAGTTAAAGTTGCAATTAACGGTTTTGGACGTATCGGACGTCTCGCATTCAGACAGATGTTCGGTGCAGAAGGCTATGAGATCGTTGCTATCAATGATCTTACAGATCCTAAGATGCTTGCTCATCTTTTAAAGTATGACTCTTCACAAGGCAGATATGACGGTCACACCGTTGAAGCCGGCGAGGGTTCTATCATTGTTGATGGAAAGACCATCACTATCTACAGCATGCCTAAGGCTAATGAGCTTCCTTGGGGAGAAATCGGTGTAGACGTAGTTCTCGAGTGTACAGGTTTCTACTGCTCTAAGGAGAAGTCACAGGCTCACATCGATGCCGGTGCTAAGAAGGTAGTTATTTCTGCTCCTGCAGGTAATGACCTTAAGACTATTGTATACTCTGTTAATGAGGATACTCTTACAGCTGATGATACAATCATCTCTGCTGCTTCTTGTACAACAAACTGCCTCGCTCCTATGGCTAAGGCTCTTAATGACTATGCACCCATCCAGTCCGGTATCATGTCTACTATCCATGCATACACAGGCGACCAGATGATCCTCGATGGTCCTCACAGAAAGGGCGACCTCAGAAGAGCACGTGCAGGCGCAGTTAACATTGTTCCTAACTCTACAGGTGCTGCTAAGGCTATCGGTCTTGTAATTCCTGAGCTCAATGGCAAGCTTATCGGTTCTGCTCAAAGAGTTCCTACTTGCACAGGCTCTACAACAATTCTCGTTGCAGTAGTTAAGGGCAAGGACGTAACAAAGGACAGCA